>NZ_JBIUXX010000041.1:0-56944 GCF_044744235.1 Pseudomonas sp. NPDC087346 | reverse complement strand
CCTCAACCAGATCTTCCGGTTTGCCAACGCCCATAAGGTAACGTGGGTTGTCCGCCGGCATCATGCCCGGCAGATAATCCAGCACCTTGATCATTTCGTGCTTGGGCTCGCCCACCGACAGACCGCCGATGGCCAGACCGTCGAAGCCGATCTTGTCCAGACCTTCCAGCGAGCGCATGCGCAGATCCTGGTGCATGCCCCCCTGAACGATACCGAACAATGCCGCAGTGTTTTCACCATGAGCATTTTTCGAACGCTGAGCCCAGCGCAGCGACAACTCCATCGACACACGGGCGACGTCTTCATCAGCCGGGTATGGCGTGCATTCGTCGAAGATCATCACGATGTCGGAACCGAGATCGCGCTGCACTTGCATCGATTCTTCCGGGCCCATGAACACTTTGGCGCCGTCGACCGGAGAGGCGAAGGTCACGCCCTCTTCCTTGATCTTGCGCATCGCGCCGAGGCTGAACACCTGGAAACCACCGGAGTCGGTCAGGATCGGGCCTTTCCACTGCATGAAATCATGCAGGTCGCCGTGCTTCTTGATCACTTCGGTGCCAGGACGCAGCCACAGGTGAAAGGTGTTGCCCAGAATCATCTCCGCGCCGGTGGCGACGATGTCACGCGGCAACATGCCCTTGACCGTGCCGTAAGTGCCCACCGGCATGAAAGCCGGGGTCTCGACGGTGCCACGCGGGAAGGTCAGGCGACCACGGCGAGCCTTGCCATCAGTGGCAAGCAGCTCGAACGACATACGACAGGTGCGACTCATACAGTTTCCTCTGGGCCCGATTCTTTAGGGGCAGTCGGCGCAGGATTACGCGTGATGAACATCGCATCACCGTAGCTGAAAAAGCGGTATCCGTTGTCGACGGCGGCCTTGTAGGCGGCCATGGTTTCGGGATAACCGGCGAACGCCGAAACCAGCATCAACAGCGTGGATTCAGGCAAATGGAAATTGGTCACCAGCGCATCGACCACATGAAACGGTCGGCCCGGGAAGATAAAGATATCGGTGTCGCCACTGAACGGCTTGAGCACGCCATCACGCGCAGCACTTTCCAGCGAACGCACGCTGGTGGTGCCCACGGCAATCACCCGACCGCCACGCGCCCGGCAAGCGGCGACGGCATCGACCACGTCCTGGCCGACTTCCAGCCATTCGGTGTGCATGTGGTGATCTTCGAGCTTCTCGACGCGCACCGGCTGGAACGTACCCGCGCCAACGTGCAGCGTCACGAAAGTCGACTCGACGCCCTTGGCGGCAATCGCCTCCATCAGCGTCTGATCGAAATGCAGCCCTGCCGTCGGCGCCGCCACCGCACCGAGCTTCTCGGCGTACACGGTCTGATAACGTTCGCGATCCGAGCCTTCGTCCGGGCGATCTATATAAGGAGGCAGCGGCATATGCCCGACGCGATCGAGCAGCGGCAGCACTTCTTCATCGAAGCCCAACTCGAACAACGCATCGTGGCGTGCGAGCATTTCAGCCGAGCCACCACCGTCGATGAGGATCTTCGAACCCGGCTTCGGCGACTTGCTGGAGCGCACATGGGCCAGCACGCGATGACTGTCGAGCACTCGTTCGATCAGAATTTCCAGCTTGCCGCCGGATTCTTTCTGGCCAAACAGCCGCGCCGGAATCACCCGGGTATTGTTGAACACCATCAAATCGCCCGGGCGCAAATGCTCAAGCAAATCAGTGAATTGACGGTGTGCAAGGGCGCCGCTGACCCCATCAAGGGTCAACAGGCGACTACCGCGACGCTCGGCCAAAGGGTGGCGAGCGATCAGCGAATCAGGGAGTTCGAAGGTAAAGTCAGCAACGCGCATGATGGGGTTCGTCTAGCAGGGCCCGAAAGTCTAGCCGAAATATCGAAAATTGACCATGAAACGTGATTGACCAACGGTAATCACCTCTCTATACTTCGCCGCCATTGAGCCCTGATGGCGGAATTGGTAGACGCGGCGGATTCAAAATCCGTTTTCGAAAGGAGTGGGAGTTCGAGTCTCCCTCGGGGCACCATATAGCTGTATCTGAGAGTCTCTACCAGTCTCTCAGACCCAAAGAAACCGGCCACTTGGTCGGTTTTTTTGTGCCTGTCTGTCTACCCCTGTCCATCCTTATCCGTTGTATCCCTGTATCCCTGCTTGTATCCTGAGAAAAGTACCGAACTTTGGGATACAAGGATGAAGCGCGCAGATATCAAGCGTCGGCCTCTAGCAGATACCACACTCGCGGGGCTGGAGCCGGAATCAAAGGAATACCGAGAGCTGGATGGAAATGGCCTCTACTTCAGGGTCAAACCTGATGGGGGCAAATCTTGGCAGCTCCGCTATAAACGCCCGGCGGGTAATTGGGCGTGGATGGGGCTGGGGGGTTACCCAGAGGTAAGCGGCGCGCTAGCAAGAGACAAAGCTGCCGAGCTACGCAAAGTAGTGAGCAGTGGTGCCGACCCTCTCGAGCAAAAGCGATCTGCAAAAGCGGCAATAAATGCAGCTAAAACTCGAACCTTCCGAGCGGCTGCTGATGCTTGGTTAAAGGCGAAAGAAGAAAAGGGCCTGGCTCCGTCCACCCTCAATAAGATTCGCACATACCTCGACAAGGACATTCTCCCGGCGCTCGGGGACAAACCTCTCGACGAAATCACCCGGACGGATTGCGCACATCTGCAAGCATCCATAGAAGCGAGAGACGCTCACAACGTAGCGGAAAAGTGTCGCACCTGGATCAATCAGATCTTCGGTCGAGCCATTGGATTAGGCTTGACCGAGAACGACCCGGGAAGCCGACTTCGCGATATCGCCGCTCAAGCACCGAAAACTCAACAGCATCCTCATTTGCTGGAACCTGAGCTTGGCGACTTCTTGAACGCACTAAGACACACCCCCAGCAGGCTAACGGCTCGAACAGCGGCATGGCTGTGCATATGGACGGCATCGCGACCGGGGATGGTCCGTTTAGCCGAATGGAAGGAGTTCGACCTTGATAAAGCGATCTGGACGACGCCAGCCGCCAAAATGAAGATGCGCAGGGATTTCGTATGCCCGATCCCTAGGCAAGCGCTAATCGCCCTGAAGGAACTCCAGTGCCTAACAGGACGCAGTCGGTGGTTATTCCCCGGTGTCGGGGCCAAGAACCCGACAATCAGTGAGAACACAATCAACAAAGTCTTCGCGACGGTTGGTTACAAAGGTCGCTTGGTCGGTCATGGAACTCGACATACCGCTAGCACTTTACTCAGGGAACACGGCTGGCCAAAAGAGCACGTAGAAGCCCAGCTCGCTCACAAAGAAGAGGGAATTTCAGGGATTTACAACAAGGCTCAATATCTCGATCACAGAGTGAAGATGATGCAGTGGTACGCGGATTATCTGGACCAGTTGGCGGCGGGTAATGTTGTTCTCGGGCATTTCGCCGAGGTGGTATGAACGTGATTATCCACATCCTCTCAAAAATCGGTGTTACAGGTGTTACGCATGTAACGACTGCTACCAAACGCCCGAATTCATTGACTATCAGGCTTGTTACACGATTGCGCGGCTGCTCGTACACCCGATGTAACTCGGCACAAACGTGTAACGCCAAAACGAGGCTTCGTCCTGCTGCGGGCCGCTGCTTGCCCCGCGCTGACAAAGGGCTTTCGCTGGTTACGCTCGCAAAGTATAGGGCGTGGGATCAAAGCGGAGACGATGCGCGAGCCACTGACCAATGACTACTAACCAAAGCATCGCGCATTCGGCACTTACGTCTGGCTTGAGGGGTTTCCTATCTGACCAGTCGCTTTATGCCCTGTGCCGTGAACAGCTCACTGATGTGTGTTACTTGATCGATCAGTGTTGCCAGCGCATCCAGAGCAGCGGCATCAGCAGCGATCTCAGCAGTATGTGCATCAAGGCGACCATGCATGAGGAAACCATTTTCCAGTACGCCTCTACCGAACCCAGAGCGCGCCTCGCGCACTGGGTTCGTCAATACAGCGGGTGTCACGCTGCTTCGGATCGAGAGGCACATGCGGCCTACATCATGGCCTGCGCTGTGAAGGCACTCGGCATTTTGAGCGACTGGATGCGTGAAGCCGATCAGAAGGTCTGGTCATACGTGTCGAAGCATCCGACCGACTGGCCTTGGAGCTTCTACTGTAATTTCGTCGAGACTCAGATTGACCCGCGGGAACGCATTGAGGCGCTCGAGCAATATGTGCTTCATCTGGAGCCGATTACTTCACTCCCCTGCCTTATCGATGATGAGCTGACCCCGACTGCAGATAGAGCTATCAAAAACGCCATTCGCAAGAAAGGTGGCGTCGTCAGTGGGATAGGGCGAGCTCAAGACATGACCACTCGCGATGCGGCTATCACTAAGCAGGCCCTTCATTACTTGGCGAGCGGCATGTCACACAGGGATATCACCTCGAAGGTACATTCCTGGCTCGAGCAGGAAGTCGCAAAGCCACCCGCGCAGCGCCCTGAGTGGATCGCCCTTGAAACCGAAAAGGCGTTGTCTCGTAAAAGTGTCGAGGCAATTCTCAAGCGCAACTTCGTGGTGTAAACCTGAAATTTCAAATGGAAGTGAACTGCTCACCGGCGCCCAATCTCTAGACCATTGCTCTCGTCCAAACCAATCGAGAGCAATACCAATGACAAAGAACCTCACCCAATTCCCCGCTCCAACCTTTTCAAATCTTGCTAATCCTTTCGACTCTCCTTCCGCCGTACCAGATCTAGCCACTCCGTTTGATCCCGCCACTACCCTCATTCGCATGCCGCGTCTTGAGATAGCTACGGGACTCAAGCGCTCGACTCTCTACAAGCTGATGCAGTGCCCTGAAAGTGGTTTTCCACGACCGGTAAAACTGAGCAATAGCAACGCACGCGGAGCTCCTGTCGCGTGGGTTCTTTCTGAAGTCCAGAGCTGGGTCAAAAGCCGCATTGAGGCCCGGGATCAGGTGGCCGCATGAAGCGCAATTACTGCCCTTTCAAGCGACCATTCTTTGACTCGTACAGCATCGGATTCCGCCTCTATCAACCTGGTGAGATTAACTGGCGTCATCGCACTATTGCGGGCGTGAGCTGGAACGGCGAAGAGCAAGATGCGTTCTTCTTCAGCCCTGACGGTCTCGTGCTTCCACTCAAAGCCAATCCTTGGGAACTGCCCGAGCTGATCCTAAAAAATGCGGTGCGCAGAGAGTTTTCGAGCGTTCACGGCTCCGGCTATTTTGCTATGAGCGAAAGCCGCCTCGCCTCGTTGAAATCGCGCGGCATGACCGACTGGGTTACCTACTGGCTCGTCGATCAATCAGCGGGATTCGCGAACGATCCGGCGGTATGGCAACGCATCACGGATGAGGATCTTGCCGTCGAGAAGACGACAAGCGAGCGCGCTCATCAAGATATGCGCTTGACCTCCGACCTAAACGGTTATGTCGAGGAGTGTGTTGCACAACGCCGCGAGCAAATGACCGTTTTACACCGTCGCCGCTGTGTTGAAGACAGCAAGATCCTAGCCTGGCTTAAAGGCGAAACACCGCCTCCACTTTTCGCTAATGCGCAGGAGGCGGCATGAATCGCAATATCGCTGATAACGCCTTGATGCATCCGTTCTCCGTGCTGCGCCGCATCGGATTTTCTACTCGCCTCATGCAGCGCCTTGAACGCCACCGCAGCCAACAGGAAAAGCGAGGCCGCGTGGTCAGCGTACTGAGTTGGGCCGACGGCACCTGGTGCGCCCTCTCCCTCCACTGCGAAAAAAGCGGCGCGGTGATCGTCGACGAAGGCCAGCAAACCCAAGCCTACGAAGACGCCCGCTCGATGCTCAGCGGCGGCTTCCTACCGCTCCTATCCCTGCGCTGGGAAGCCCATGCCTGAAACGAAAACGCCTCCGGGGGCGATCCGGAGGCGTTGAGGTCAATCTACATGCACGAACAATTTATGCCGCACCTGAAAAAACCGCAAGCCATCAGCGCAGTTGCACTTTCGAAAAACGGACGTTACTCTTTGGCCGTCGCTGCAAACTCAGTGACCGGGCTTGGTAACCCGTTGAACAATAGGCGCAACAGCGCCCATATCTCTTTTGCAGGCGCTTTTTTTGCGCCCGCAAATCCGTTTTATGGCGGCTGTGCGTGGGAGACCTTCGGGTCTGCCGGGTTCCTATTGTCCCGGTTTACCAACCTGCGCACAGCTGCCACCCATTCGCTTGGTAACGAACGTGGCAGCTCCTCAACAATAGGAGCTTCGCCAGATGCACGCCCTCAATCCGTCCAAAATTCGCGCCGCTGCACACCGTGCAATGGCTCTCGCCGCTCTACACGCCAATTCCAGCCTCGCTACACGCCTCTCCCGTTACAACGCTCACATGGCCAAAGCCCGCGCACTCGAAACCGCAGGCGGTGCCCAATGAACAACGCTTTGAGTTTCGCCCTGCCCGAAGACCTGCTCTGCGTGAATCCGACCGCAGAAGCCGGTGTACCCATTGACGCCATTACCTGCGCAATTGCTCGCGCCGACTCGGTGCTGACGTTGCTTGAAGAACACTTTGAAAGCGACTCCTCGCGCCTTGCTAACCACGTTATCGCGGCCGTCCTCTGGGACGTGCGCGGCACTCTTGGTTTGATTAAAACACTGACCTTGCACGGCGACTCCACCTCGACGCCTGCTGCGCAGAAAGGCGGTGCGCTATGAACACCTCCACCACCCTCGGGCATGCCACCTTCACTCGCGTGAACGCCTCCGACTTGAAGTTGTTCCGGGTCAATGCCGGAGTACCGGTCGAGGACGCACTGGAGATGGTTTCCCTGCTGCAGCATCACGCCAACCAACTCAACTTCGACGCCGCCATGAGCGACAGCGGTGAGCGTTTCAGTTGGCCTGCTCTGTACCTTGGCGAGATGGCCAAAGCGCTGATTGATGACATCAACGACGCACTGTTTCTGCCGAGGGCTGACACATGAGCCAGCGCCCGAATAGCAACACCAAACGTCCAAGTTTTGCCGACGTGAAGGCCGCCGCGCTGAAAGACATTGATCGTGTCTTGTCGCACTGGCTGCCCAACGGCAAGCGCGTCGATGGCGGCAAAGAATACACCGCACCGAATCCAACCCGCAGCGACAAGCGCGCCGGTTCGCTGAAGATCAGTTTGAGCAAAGGCACATGGTCCGACTTTGCCACCGGCGACAAGGGTGGCGACCTGATTGATCTGGTGCGCTATCTGGACGGTGGCACCGACATCGAGGCCTGCAACCAACTCGCAGAATTGCTCAACGTGTCGCCCGGCGCCGCCCAGGCGAAGATCGCGCCTGCCAAAACAAAGGCACCTGAGTGGATTGCCATTCAGCCGATACCAGCGGAGGCCATGAACAAGTGCCCGGCCAAGCATCGGCAGCACGGCGCACCGTCCAAGGTGTGGATCTACCGTGACGCTCAAGGTCAGCCGCTTATGGCGCTCTATCGCTTCGACCTCGCGCCCGATAAGGGCGGCAAGCCGAAGAAGGTTTTTGCACCCCTTACATGGTGCGAGCGCGCCGATGGCCAAATCAAGCAATGGCGCTGGCAGGGTCTGCCCGATCCACGTCCGCTGTTGCGACTTGATGAACTGGCTCAACGTAGTGATGCACCGGTAGTTTTGTGCGAAGGCGAAAAAGCTGCCGACGCTGCCGCCGAACTGCTGCCGAGCCACGTGGCCACCTGCTGGCCGAACGGTTCCAACTCTTGGCACAAAGCCGACCTGACACCGCTGAAAGGCCGAGACGTGCTGCTGTGGCCTGACAACGACAACAGCGGTAAAGCATGCATGGAGGCCGTCGCCGAGAAGCTGCGCGAAATCGGCGTCGCCTCGGTTCGTTTCATCGCTCTGGACTCGTTCAAACGTAAGCCCACGCTGAAAAGTGGCCGCGCCGCTTTCGCCAAAGGTGGTCAATGGGATGACGGTGATGACGCTGCAAATGCGCTCACCAAAAATTGGACAGCCGCGCATTTCGCCGAGCTGCAAAGCAGCGGCGAGCTGTTTGGTTTGGTCGAGGAAAAAACAGCCCCTGAGCAAACTGAAGCCAAGACGGACGCGAAGACGAAATCCGCAGCCAAGCGCCCGACAAAATCGAAAACCGACCTGATGCCCGGCGGCTTTCGGCTGACGTCAGAAGGTGTGTTTTATGCCGGTGACGACGGTGAAGCGCGTCCAGTGTGTTCACCACTGGAGATCCTCGCCCGTACTCGCGACGACAAAGGTCAGAACTGGGGTTTGTTGGTTGAATTCGACGATCCCGACGGCGCCAAGAAACGCTGGAACATCCCGGCCCGCACCATGACCGGTGACTTCGGCAAAGATGTGCTCGGACCACTAGTGGACATGGGGCTACGCCTCGCAGGCAGTCGCTCTGGCCGCAATGCACGCAATGACCTGCAGAGTTATCTCGGCGGCTTCGACAGCGCGCAACGGGCTCGACTGGTCACGCGCTTGGGTTGGCATGACACAGCCTTTCTACTGCCCGAACAGCAGGTCGGTACGCACAGCGAACACCTGCACTTCTACGAGGCCGGTTCGCAACTTCCGCCTATCAGCGAAGCGGGCACGCTTGAGCAGTGGCAGGAGCAGATTGGCGCGCTTTGCGTCGGTAACCATCGTTTGGCATTTGTCGTTGGAGTGGCCTTCGCAGGGCCGCTGCTGCACATGCTCGGCCATGAATCAGGCGGCTTTCACCTGTATGGCGATAGCTCCGGCGGCAAGACCACACACTTGCAAGTCGCGGCCTCGGTCTACGGCGGACCGCGACTGGTGCGTTCGTGGCGCTCCACCGACAACGCGCTGGAGTCCATCGCCGCCGCGGCATTCCGACGGCCTGCTTGTCTTGGATGAAATCGGCATGTGCGACCCGCGCATCATCGGCGAGACGGTGTACATGCTCGGCAACGGCACCGGCAAGGCACGCGCCAACGATCGAGGGCAAGCTGGCCGACAGGTACAAGAGTGGCGTTTGCTTTTCCTCTCCACCGGTGAAAAGACGTTGGCCCAGCATATGGCCGAAGCGAACAAGGAGCTGAAAGCGGGCATGGAGGTACGCATGCTTGCCGTTCCTGCCGATGCGAGCAAAGGCCTCGGCATGTTCGATACGCTCAATGGTTTTGAAGATGCAGCGGCACTGTCCGACGCGCTCAAGGCTCGCGTAGCGAAATACTACGGCACGCCGCTCACTGCCTTCCTTACGGCGCTGTGTGAACCCGGTAAGCGTCATGGATGGTCCGCCATCCTGCGCCGCACGCTGGAAGGTTTTATCGCCCAGTCGTTACCAGCGTCGGCCAGTGGACAAGCGCACCGTGCCGCTGCTCGCTTCGGTCTCGCCGCCGCAGCGGGTGAGCTGGCCACCGCGATGGGAATCACCGGCTGGCCCGACGGAACCGCCACCACCGCTGCTCGCGTTTGCCTCAACGCATGGATGAACGAGCGTGGCGGCGTCGGTAACTTCGAGGGCGATGCGATCTTGGCGCGACTGCGCCAGGTCATCGAGCGCTTCGGTGAAAGCCGCTTCACGCGCTGGGAATCGACGGCGGCAAAAATCGATGAGCACGGGCCGCGCACCATCGACCGACTCGGTTTTCGTAAGACGCTGGAGCACGGGCTCGGAGACTCCCTGCACACCACCAACACCTATTACGTGCTCCCAGAGCTATGGCGCTCGGAGATCTTCCGAGGCATGAACATCAACGCGGTGAACAAGGAACTGCTGCAGCGCGGTGTTCTGGAACCCGGGAAGGACGGAAAGGCGTCGAGCCTGATCCGGTTACCCGGTCTCGGCACGCAGCGTTGCTACATCGTTAAGACGATTCCGGGAATGGATGAGAGCGAGGCTCGGGCTGCCTGAGGGCATCTCTGCTGATCGAGGTAGCGCCGGCTTATTCCCGGCCTCGCCAGCCACTCAACCAACCCACAATCGAATTGAAAGAGACCAGACCATGAACGAAATTCAAGAACTGAAAGACCGCCGCGACCAACTGCGCAGCGAGGCAAAACAGCTGCACGCCGACATGCTGCCCCTCGAGACGATACTGGAAAGCGACAACGCCATCGAACCGGAACGCGAGCGCGAACTGCGGGAAAAGTACAGCGAATTGAAAGGCAAATTCGACTCGCGCAATCTCAATGCCGATCTGTTGGACCGGCGAATCAATCGCCGAGAAAACCTCGCCAACTGCGATTCCCTGATGGCTGGCTACATCGAAGCGATGGACAACTGGACAGCTGATGAGCATGAATTGAGGGAGAAACGTCAGAGCCTCAGCACACGCCTGGAGCAAATTCAGCAGCAGGCGGAAGAGGACATGGGAAAAGCTCGCCAAGCCGAAACGGACGCCGCCACGGCGTACGCGCAGGCTGTCGCGTGGGGCGACATCGAAGGCGAGAAGACAGCCAATACTGATGCGCAAAAGGCTGCGAAGAACCTCACGGTGGCCACCGAACACAATCGTCGGCAACACCTGATCATGACAGCCTTGGAGCAGGAGCTGGTTACCGTAGATAAATACATCGTAGAAGCACAGATAAAGCATAAAGAGATAGAGCGCACCGCCCTGTTGCTATCGCATACGGTACTCGAAGAGCAATGGAACGATGCCGCTAAAGCGTTGTTCGAGGTTGGCGGAAAGCTTTGGGCGAACTACAACCTGCTCGGCCGTGACCAGATTGGCCTTATGAAGCTTGCCGTTCCAGAGCAAGGCGAGAACTTTGGGAAGTGGACATGGGAAGAGCTATCAGCTCGCTCGCGCCAGTACCGCGCGCGGGACTTGTTCCAGCTCGACGGCTTAGCGACGCCGAACCAACCTGAAGTCATGAGCAATCTGGAACAACGTAAGGATGAACGTAATGAACAAACCGATACAGAACAGCGCCAGTTGGTCTGACACGCTCAAAACTCGAAAGGCCCACCTCATTGGCCTTCTGAAGACCATCAACGCAGGGCCGGGCAAATCCAGTCCAATACAAACGCTGACGATTAACGCGATCAAATCGGAAATGACGCACATTGAAAGCCAACTGAACCGTCGAAAATAGTGCTGAACTTATAACCAGCTCATTTTATCTTATTAGTTACGCACGCTCACTCTGAACAAGGGAAAGACAATGTCAAAACTCGCAGAATACCGTCAGCTGGAAAAACACCTCGCCGAGCAACTCCAAGCGCTGGAAGCACTGAAAAGTGATGATGGGCTGAAGAAAGAAATCGAGTTCGAAACGAAGCTGCGCAAGCTGCTCGAACAGTATGGGTTTAGCCTGCGGCACATCGTCGACATTCTGGAGCCCCAAACCACTGTACGGCACCAATCAGCAGCTTCGGCCGTCAGCACACGCAAACCACGCGTACTCAAGGTCTACAAAAACCCGAATACCGGCGAAGTAATCGAAACCAAAGGTGGGAATCACAAAGCGCTGAAAGAGTGGAAAGCAAAACACGGTTCCGACGTCGTCGAGGGATGGTTGAAGAAGTAAACACCTCTCTAAAAAAGGGCCCATGACGGGCCCTTTTTTTGGACTCACGAATGGCATTCAATAATCCTGGGCAGGAGGATGTGTAAACTTACCGGCTAAGGGTGCCGTTTGGTGAAAAATGGCCATTGTAAAAATATATGATAAAACATGATTTTCCGGTTAGCCTGATATAGATTTACGTTCACATGCGTATATTCGAATCTCAAAATCCAATACCTCTTCCAGCTGGAGAGGATAGAACGTAAAGGTACCAACCATGCGCTACTCTCCTACCGAAAGGATCGGCATCGCACAAGTCGAAGGCATCACGGCGCAGGATCTTGGATGGATTTTCAGAGAGCAGCCAATACTCGATATGGGTGTAGATGCTCAAATTGAGTTTGTAGATGACAATCAAAATCCAACTGGCAAACTAATAGCGTTGCAGATAAAAACCGGCGCAAGCCACTTCACCCGGGGAGACAGCGGTTACACTTACTACGGCAATAACACCCATTTAGAATATTGGACTGGTCACTCCCTACCAGTGTTACTCATTGGCCACATCCCCGAAACAAAGCAAACGTTCTGGCAGGTAATCACTCAGAAAACAATTACCAAGACCGCAAAGCATTGGAAAGTCCTGATACCCTATTCAAACATATATGGCGCAGACTGCAAAAATGAGCTCGAGAGATTTTTTGAAGGAACTCCATCCCAGCAAAAACTCAGAGCCTTAACTTTAGACCTCCCACTTATGCAACATATTGAATCTGGAAAAAAGGTTAGCGTTGGATTAGAACACTGGTACAACAAAAGCCTAGGCAGATCACCGATCGAAGTTTTTGTTTATGATGAACACAATGACGAACAAACCTACAGAGAGTGGCATGTATTCTATACAGCAAGGAGCATCAAATCCTTGGCTAATATTCTATTCCCTTGGGCAAATGTAATTATCGACCAGGATTTTTACGACGAAAACGAAGAATTCGAAGAGGACGATCGCGATCGGTTGATGCGCGCAACTGACTTGGATCATGGCTTTGAGCCCTATATCCCGTCACCCTCTGATATCTATCCCTATGCAGATAATGCAGGCGAAGTAGAGTCGTACAGACTCCAATTGGTCCTCAACGATCTAGGCAAGTCATTTCTTAAAATCACAGAGTACATCGAAGACGAATGAAATCACCAATCTTATAACTGCTCAACGTTAGGTAAATAGGCTTGAACGTAATCTGCAGGCATTCAACAGTCGAAAAAGAGCGGGAACAGTTTATTTTTGGTCAGCCGTCCAACCGTTAAGAATTGGTAGAGCCAACCAAACTACGGAAACGTACAATAGCAAACACTGAAGCTGCCCATAATACAGGAGCGCAATTCAGTCATCGCCATCAAATTCCAAAATAAATTCTACGGGAGCAGTTCTTAACAACTGTTCTGGCCCGGAGCCAAATCGTCGTTGCACAGTTTCTTTTTCTAACGATGCAGACCAAATATCATTAACTTTTTCCACTTCAATTTGCTGAGTATATTCAGCAATGACAATAAATCTTTTAATTAATGCCGCGATTATTGCATACGACAGAGATATCACATGCGGCAACACTCTAAATCCGCTTTCGGAAAACCCATCATAGGCAATTTTATTATCTCTCCCGAGTAAATAACTCTTAGTTATTGCACCATATGTTCGGTGCGTGTACCTGCTAAGATCGCTGTAAAGGCTACTTAAATTTTTAGCTTTATCTTCGCATTCGTATTTTTTAATAAAATCTCTAAAAACTCGATGCGGGATCACTTCATTCCGATACCATTTATCAAGATCCTTTTTAGCTCGATCACCCGCCAAATGGAAATACGCCGAAATATCCATTGTTTCAACCGCATCACGAAACAAGCGCGAGGCAATTCTGTGCCTCTTTTCTTCTGTGAGTTTTAATGCATCCACTAGCGCCTCTAGGGCATCAATTTGTATAAGCCAGATCGCTTTTTCGAGTGACTGCTCATCTCGCCCAAACTGCATGTCCTTTTCTGCATAGTGAGATTTCATTAATGATAGAACCTGACAGGCTTCTCGATGAAACTGCTCTTGCCCCTCATACTCATATGGCTCATTCCATGCATCATCCGTATCTCTGTCCCATACAAAACTTGGCATACTACCACCTTAAAAGTCAGATATAATTATGTAACAAGGTATCTAAAGATAAACTATCACGAAAACCTGTCGACTCCAAAATGCTTTAGAGTGTCACACCGTATATTTTTGCTCTTCTTGTAAAAGCCTCCCGAGCACCTTCCAATATTTTACATGCAGATTCACGAGCTATAGAATCATCTATAGAACCTCTAGATATTACCGTGCTTTTGTCACTAGTGCTTTTTAGAACAATCAATTGCTCAGCATCACCTAAGACTGCAATATTTGCATTATGAGTTACAATTATAACTTGCCGACGTTCTTTGGCTCTTCGCAAAACTGGAACGAAGGTTTGAACAATGAATTCACTATCCAAATTATCTTCTGGCTGATCAATAATTAACGGACGAGTGCTATCTGAGGAAAGTATTAGGGCTAAAAGCACTGACTGCTGCTGTCCGAGCGACAGCTGTGCAAACTCTCGCTGCACGAATTTTGCGCCAGCACCATTATCTATCTGTCGAGAAACTGTCAGCTTTGGCAAATCATCAATATCGCATTGCTCAAGAGAATATCTTACTGACGGCTCTTTTAGCTTATCTACGACATCCTGCGCATCACCAGTAGAAAACATTTTAATACCAGGGCTAACTTCAATACTCGTCAGCCTTGCAACTTGTCCCTTCGATACTATTTCTAACAACACCGGAATTGTCAGTCCTTCGATAAGGGCGCGGGCTTTTGATTGATTTGAGGTACGCCACCCCATTGCGCTCGCAATAATTCCTACTGCTGATTGAGAATAGCCACCGTCTGCATATTGAAGCTTCACCTTCAGATCAGACAATACCTCGTCCAGCGCCTTAGATGCCTTAATTGCGTACGCCTGTCGTAAATTTGATACTACCCTACGACAAACCCACCGATTTTTTAGAGCAACGGCATACTCAGCCTGCATTTTCTCAAGATAAGGCACCCACTTTTCCAACTTTTCAAGTGATGCCAGCAAGGTGCTTTCCTCGGTAGCAAGCTTAGTGATATATGCCATATCCAGCTTAATCCCCTGTGCTTCCAAGGCATTTCTCTTTATGTCAATTTCATCGCGTATTGGCCGTTCCTTAAGTGCCCAACTTTGTAATGACGTAGAAACTAATTCACTTAGGCTTTCGTAGGCTACAGAAATTGATTGTAAAGCAGCATTCATTTCAGTGGAAAAGCTAATTAATTGGTCATCTATCGTTTTGGCCTCATCTACCCCAGCGATTATTTCTGCGTCACGAACAACAGCACAAATAGCTTCGACCATTTCTTTAGCAGATTCTCCCGATATTAATGTTTTTAACCCAGCCATTTTTTCATTGACACTAGCTCTTTTTGCCTTTTCAGCAGACAAACTTCTTTGCAAACGTATGACGTCTTTTCCCTGCGCCGCTTCAAAAGCTGCTAACTGCTGTCTCGTGACTAACAATGAACGTTGTACTTGCGGTATTTGCCCAACATTCGATTCAGCTTTTACGATATTTCCACTTATATCAGACAACATTTTTATTGCAGCCTTTTCCTCAATCAAGGCGTCTTGTACGCGGGTAAATTTATCAAGATACTTCAACAGTGCAAGAGGATCTGTCCTGCTTTGCTCACGAACATTTCCGGCCTCACCCTGTCCGAAACAGTCGATATCGAAACTTAAGGGCCCTTCCCCTTCATCATCTAAATTTTCAAGACTACCGCCTATCGGTCGAGCAAATGAATGGCGCTGACCAGCCTCATCTTGCCAAAATAGATGAAGTTGCTGAGGCCACACTTCTGAATCAACAACTTCAGCTTCCGATTCAGTGCCAGTCAAGCAGCGAACTGCTTCGAAGGCAGTGGATTTCCCCGAGCCTCGACCGCCAATTATGCAATTTAGATTGCTGCTGAAGTGAATCGTTTGACCAGTTAAAAAACCACCATTAATAGAAACACCCAGCACAAATGGGGTTGCAGTGGGAACTTCATCTTCCAAACGAACTCGAGAGTCGCATTCTTCTAGTGCGTGGCGCAATCCCTGAAAGGTCGGCTCCGTCATCTTGTAGCGAGTTAATTTTCTGGCTTGAGCAGCGTTTCTGCCTAGGACATTCAATGTATGCGAGTCGGAATTCAGCACTCTTGCGAGATACTGCCTTGCGCCCAACCCTAACTTATCAATTCTCTGACTTCCAATTTGAGCGCGGACAGATTCAGGATCGCCCAAAGCATAAGAGATTTTTGAGTCAGAGCTTTTTAGCTCTATTCCTAACAACGCAGAATGACAAATAATATCAACCTTGTGAGGCGAACCACCAGGACGATTAGACTCAAGTCCATTGCCGCCATCCACGTGAGCTAATATGCAGAAACCTCCCAATGATTTTGCGCTATCTAAACATGCTAGCATTGCGTCGCTACATCTGCTGTTGGGTGTTCCCCGATCTGCGAGATTCAGTCTACCGTGAAATTTCTGTAGTGCCTCCAAAGTAGGGAAGTAACATAATAAATGGCCTTCAGGTGTTGACAATTCAACAGCAGGAATTACCAGAACACCTGCTTCAGCACCTGCAACCATTGTTGCATGGACATTGCTAATTTCATTGTGATCCGCAACGGCAATGAGGGCCAGATTTTCGCGCAATGCAGTTGCGACGATTTCGACAGGGTTCATATCAATATCGGTAACGTCATGGGACGCCTGGTAGGAGTGAATATGAAGGTCACCACGATAGAACTGAGCGCCATTCGGATGAGACAAACATTCTTGCAAAATTTCGTTCATATCAATCCTTCTCTATTTAATTATTATGATTATCTCAGCCGTTACCAGAACAACCTACAAACAAGCTTTGTGAAACTACACCTCTCTCCACTTCACAATTGCTGTCATCACCGCCACAGATATGATTTCTTCCTCTCATTCCGTTTTTGAAAAAATCTTATCTGACAATAGCAGATAGCCAGCTTTTTGGAACACGATGTCGCATGATGTTTTCTGTTCCACTCCCAAACGCCGCTTGATGCCTCTGATTAACAGACGCACAGGGATGGCCGTGATCAACGAACGTGAATTCAGTCGGCGCTTATTTAAAGTACGAATATGGACTGAGGGAGGGTATCAAGGTCCTTCGCAACATCAAAATCGTTTCCGAGCTCCTCATAGTTCAAGAACCCGAAGTCTTAAAATTTAGGAACACCGAGCCTACGGTGAATGAATGCGTTACACGATTTGCCAGTGCTACACCTTCACCACGAAGGGTTTCAGATGCGTGTAACGCTGAAATTCTCTTTGTTTTCAGATGGTTAACCACAACTGTTACACCAGTAACACGAGTTACACCACATCAAAGGTGTATTCCACCCCTCTCCCCCGGAGATCGAGTTCCTCCAGCGAAGAAGTTCCCGCATAAACGGCTCCCCCCTTTAGGGTTTAGGTCATCACGGCATCGAAAACCCGAACCGCTTCAGCGAAAAGGTGTGCGGATCTGAACTGATGAGGTGTTAACACACCGCTTACTTGTATGAACACCCGAAGTCTCAAGAGGGCGCCGGGGCCCCTGAGCAGATCTGAAAGACACGGGGTCGGAAACCCGCCGGACTTTGATAGCGGACAGGTGCCCAGCTTAGTGAACAGGTGAACCGGGTGAACACACAGTTCACCGTGCAGTTGCACAGGATGATGGGTGGTCGCGGGGACCCTGAGCATTTCTGAATGACACGGGGCATAAAACCCGCGGGATCTTGGTAGTGGCTGACTTTTTTACATTGGTTGACAGGTTGACTCGGTTGACGGCAAAGGGCGTGCGGAATCAGCAACACAAAAGACCATCGTTACCGAAGCAGTAACGATGTCTTATTTCAACCAAAAGCTTTCGATTTCAATGACTGAAATTTCAGTAAGCTGGGAGGCCTCCCACTACCAAGAACCCGCGGGTTTCCGACCCCGTATGGAACCAAAATCCTCAGGGGCCCCGGCCAGTTTTCTCTTGAATCTATCTCCGCCAAAGCACCCGCTCAGGTGGGGTGGTACGCTCTACATTGGACGTTTCGGCATCAAGATGAATTCAGCTACCAGCGTGGCCATGAGTCCATAGGGATATCATGTCAAAAAGTAAAGTTGGACATGAAGCCATCCGCCGTGGCCATAACGGACTTAAAGCCATATTTAGTTAGCGTCAAATCATCTATTTTAGTTAAATAAGGTGAAACGTAGATAGACTCATGTTTTGGGCTTCGACCTTGCAATAGAGTTTGAACGTTACCATCCCTCAACGAGTGACCTATCACCACTATTTCATTATGCGCGATTAGGTTTTTAATTCTTTCAAAAACCGGTCTTTGTGCCACACGAGACAAATCCTCGCTGGTTAGGATTAGCGTTTGCGGTGCCGTTACTGAGCCAACAAGCTTATAAATCGTAAGTCCATTAAAGTCATCGCTAACAGACAAGTCAAATGGATGTACAACACGATAAGTTACACCTTGCAGCTCACTGGCAAGCTCAAATAGTCTGTCATAGTTCGTGGTAACGATACTTCTGAAGGCACGAACTGCCTTCATATGTGCCGGGGTTGGTTGAACCGATTGAGGTGTATCGAGTACCTCTTTAATACGGTTTTCCAATCCAGCTCTTCCCACAACAGACTCGTAGTAAGCGGCAAGATCACTGAAGCTATGAACCATCAGTTGGGTCGTGTCTTGCTGTGGCCCCCATAGATCGTTTGCCAGAATCCCCATCAAAACCATAGCTGTCGGGTAACCGGCTGCGATGGACATGCCCGCTCCCGCGAGCAATACCTTCTCAGTGCGCGGTTTCAACATCGCGGCCCCAGGAGGTTGTACTAAGGCGAGTGTACCGACACCGGATGTTTCATCGGCACGTCTGACTAGCTGTTTGAGCAGTGCATCGGTGAATAGGCTGTTAATTGACGTTGCCACCTTACTAGCAAGTTCATCGGCCCATTCAAAATCCTGCCGGAACACGCCAGTGGCCCAGTCAGAGACCTCCCTACGTAATGAGTCACGCTTAACGTCGACAGCAGCGCCGTAACGGAGCTTTTTCATGAATGCCAATACAAGCTTAGAGCCACGACGTGCAGCTTGTAATTCAAGATGAGTAACCGAGAGACCCGTCCCCGCACCATAACCACTGTCTGGCTCCCAACCGTAACGGTCGCCAAGGATCACAATGAACAGATGACATTGATCTATCTCTGAATGGATAGAATCCCAGCTTGAGCGGCCGACTGGAGGCATATCCTCGGCATTGATCGGTTCAATCCCCATGGATTTTAATTGCTGCACGACCGCACGACGCTCGTTACCCAAGTCTTCCATGGTGCTACTGATAAATGCGCGCAGTTTGTTAGCCACTGGCTTTCCCTGTTTAAATAAAAATTCGCGAAAGACTAGCAGAAGACGAAGAAAACGACGCCGAGTCAACTGCAATAGCAAACTGCCTATGCCCTGCGAGGCTGCCGCTCGCAAACCACTTCAGACGAAGTGAGACCAAAGGGTTTGCAAGGTTCCCCCCTCACTACTCATACTAGGTAGCAAACGTGATCATGTATCCCTACATGTATCCCTAGGCAGCAAACCTCTCTGGAGGCCACGAGTTTACTGGAACGCTACAGTCTCCCTCGGGCACCAAAATTAAGAAAGGTCTTGCTTAGCAAGGCCTTTTTTTTCGCCTGCAATAAAGCTCCCACATCATTTGGAAACTACGGCAGGCTGCGATCTTTTGACCTTAAGCTTCTTGGCCAACGAAAACCCCAAGGACCACATCATGGAAACGTCACTGGAAACAGTCGCCCTTTTCTCCCTCAAGCTGGCTTATGAGGAAGAAGGTCTGAGCCCGATTCTGCGGGACGACATGGTCATGGGCGATTATCAGAAGGACGTTTTCGAGTTGTTGATGCGCCGGGGTGATGTCGAGACCATTCAGTGCAAAGTGAATGAATGTCTGGGTCTGGCGATGGATGCGCTGGGCGGCGTCGAGAAGCCGCTGGGACGGGAGTTGCACAAATTGTCTGCTGAGTTCAGTCAGGTGCGGTCGATGGAGCAGCTCGATCAGCCGCTCCTCGCGCTCAAGGGTTACCTGAAAGACATTCTTTAACGAATCCTGGCAACCGTGGCGTTACCGCAAGTATTCGGATTGCACCGAGTCAAACATCAGTGCTGGGGGGATGTTCGGTTTTAGCGCTGTCCCCAAATAATCGGTCTGCAGTCTGCCTACCTTTCTCCAGGCCTTCTTCCGTCAACCAGATCGATTTGTTCTTGTTCACCGGATCGCTGATGAGACCCTGTTCATGCAGTCGATTCATGATCTCGAAGTCGTACCCTTTCCACGTATTGCCGTTGTCGGAACTAAAGGTTGCCAACAGGGCAAGCACCGCGTCTTCAATCAATTTATCGTCGTATTCCATGATCGTTGCTCCGCTCATCATCGAACGTGTAATAGCTACCCAGCCTATCGCGCATTAAATTCAGCAGCGGCCGGAATCAGTCACCGCGCCCGATTATCCAACGAGCCGGTGCTGGGTGTCATCACCGCCCGTCACGCGTTCGGCGTATTCGTCATTCTGCTTGAGCTTGAAGAAGCCTTTGTTGTTGAAGTCGATCATCTGCCCAGTATTTCCAACTATCAACGCCGAGCCTTCAACACCCGAATCTCCACCGGAAATCCATCCGCACCAACAATCTTCTTCCAGCCCACATACTGAAACTCTCCGCGCTCATCGATGTATTCCCCCTTCTCCACCGATCTCCCACCCATCACCGCCACACGCTTCACTTCTCCACAACCGCCATCGGAAGGCTGGACGGTGTAGATCACATACGGCTTCACGTATTGCGTGGCGCGGAAGTATTGGCCGCAGATTTCGTCGACGGTGATCATCATGGTTTTCAGGCGCGCTTCGCCATCCGTATCTTCGTGCAGTTTCAGGAAGGAAATTTCGCCGACATCGCTGTAGCCGAGTGAGCGCGCGCGTTTGTAGACGGGGGAGTTTTCGTGCTCGACCCGACCTTGTTGTATCCCCTGCTGCACCTTGGCGTTGAATTCATCCAGACCCTGGGCGGCCATGGCTTCAGCCTGGGCCGTGACGTTTTCGCATGCAGCGTATTCGCGGGAGCCGAGGTGTTGCTGAGTAAGGTTGGAGCGCCGCTGGTTGATGGTTCGCAGGCTGCCTTCGAGATCGAATTTCACGTCCCAGGCGGTCTTGCGTCCGCTTTGCACTTCGGCCATTTTTTCCTGCAATCGTTGGCAGTTGGCGAGGTAGTACTGCCAACTGCTTTGCGGGTCTTCTTGCCATTCGGCAAAGGCCGGAGTCATGGCGGCAGCGAGGGTGATTGCACAGAGCAGGCGCGTGGCGGAAGCAACAGTAAGCATGTGTAGTCCATTACGGGATTGAAGACAGTGGCGCGACGCTACTATTTTGATATCTTGCCGTCCAGCCAAGATGGAGTGACTGGAACGTGGCTCTGCGCTCAAGTCGGATTAAGGAAAATGCACAATGAAAACCCTGGTTGCCATTTCAGCATTGGTCGGCATGTGGATATGGGTAGTGAGGAATAGAGGGGACTGGCATCCGTTTCTTGCCAATCTTGCCGGTGCGGGCGCCGGTTTGGTCGCGATCGGGGTCGTGGCAGTTCTGAACGCGGCGCTGTTCGGCACTGAACTGCACGAAGGCATAAACATAGGCGTTAGTCTACTCGCCATCATGACCAGTGCTGGCGCCTGCGCCGGCGTCTGGATGTGGCTCGCCAACCGTCCACAACCGGAGCATCCGGTCGCGCGGCAATTGTTGGGTGCGCTCTGTGGTTTTGTCAGCGGAGTAACGACACTGGTTTTCTTTTCTCTCACCTTTTAGTCGGTTTTGCTATCTTGCTGGCCATTCTTGCAGCTGACTCGGCGAGTGCTGCGTTGCAGGTTTTTTGAAAGTTTAAGGAAAGGATCGAATGGAGTTTCTGCGTTTTCTGGCATTGGTCGCGGCATGGGGATTCATGTGGCGCTGGGTGGTGAAGAACCGCGGTAGCTGGAATCTTGTTTACAGCAACATCGTCGGCGCGGCGGGTGGTTTTGTTGTCGGCATTGTGGTGCTGTCGATCACGCTGTCGTTGTTTCCGGGCGAGAATAAACCCAAGGCCAAGTCACCCGATGCCCCCGTCGTACAGGAAACCGTGCCTGCCAAGCCAACAGCGGAGTTGCTGCCAGAGGCCGAGCCTGTCGTCGCCGTGCAAGCGCCCGCTCCTGTTTCCGACAACCTGCCGGCTTATATCGCCAGCGAACCGCAGAATGAGCCTTCGCCGCCCGAGTCAGCTCTCCTGCCGAACTTCAGCAAACGTCTGCCTGCTTCGACATTGGAAAAAGACTTCAAGGACAATGTGGGTCACGATTTCGCCACTCTGCGCAGATTGGCCGGCAGTAATCCGAACGCTGACAAATCGTTGATGGCCTCCATGATTTGCGAACCCTTGATCAAGAGCGCCATGCGCTTTTCCGCGTCGACAGTGATCTCAAGCGCCAGAAATGCCAGCAGTCAGCGCTTCAAAGATCAGACTTACACCATTACCAGCACTGCCTCAGCCCGGAACATGCTGGGCGATGATGTCAGCTACCGTTTTGACTGTTCAGTGCAGCAAGTGGACGGCAACGATGTTGGCAAGGCCGCATGGCGACTGCTCGACCTGAAACTAAAGAAAACCGACTCTTAAGCCTCGCTTAAGTGTTCAAGGCGCCGGCTGCGCTATCATCGCCGGTCTGTGCGCCTTGAGCTTTGCCCTTTGATATCTCCAACATCTGATGACGTGACCCCACTGCCTCCCGTTCTGGCCGGCCCGCTGTTGCGACGGCTGGAACCAACGCGGTTAGTGCTGTGGCTGGTCGGCACGCGCAAACTGTCGCTGACTTTGCGCCTGCAAGGTGTAGGAGACATTCCTCTTGATGCCACGAAATGTACGGTCATCCCCGTAGGCAGCCGAGCGTTTGTTCATCTGATCGACATCCCCCTTGAAACCGCCCTGCCCTGCGACACGCTTATCGACTACGACCTGCTGATCAATGGACAGGATCGGATCGCCGATTGGGCGCCGCATCTGCTCTATGGCAATGCCACATGCCCGAATTTCGTTCTGCGTTCGCGGATCGATCAGTTGTTGCACGGTTCCTGCCGCAAGCCGCATCACCCGGCGGCGGATGGTTTGCTCTGTGTCGATCAATTGCTGGCGGCGGAAACTGACCCGCAACAACGCCCGGCCCTGCTGATGATGAGCGGC
Organism: Pseudomonas sp. NPDC087346; assembly: GCF_044744235.1. Taxonomy (NCBI): domain Bacteria; kingdom Pseudomonadati; phylum Pseudomonadota; class Gammaproteobacteria; order Pseudomonadales; family Pseudomonadaceae; genus Pseudomonas; species Pseudomonas sp. NPDC087346. The sequence continues at coordinate 34,055 of NZ_JBIUXX010000041.1, read as the reverse complement.
GACCAGGTCTACGCCGACGACGTCGCCGGGCCGATGTTGCGGGCGATTCATGCCTTGATCGAGCGCCTCGGTCTGTTCGATGAACACCTCCAAGGCGCCGTGGTCAGCGACAGCGCAAAGCTCTACGAACACCCTGCCAGTTACTACCACCGTGCGGATTTGTTACCGGCACTGGAAGGTAACGAGACACTGCGTGAACGATTTTTCGGCGGTGCGCGTAAGCCGATTTTCACCAGCAGCAGTGCCGATAATCATCTGGTGACGTTCGCCGAGGTCATGGCGATGTATCTGTTGGTGTGGTCGCCGGTCGCATGGTCGTTGATCGATCCTCAGGCGCCGACACTGACGCCCGAACGACTCACGCGATATGCCCTGGAACAAACCCGCATCGACGGTTTCAAGGCCGGGCTTGGCAACGTCGCCCGAGCGCTGGCGCACTTGCCGAGCCTGATGATTTTCGACGACCACGACATTACCGATGACTGGAATCTTTCCGCGCAGTGGGAGGAAACGGCCTACGGCCATCCGTTCTCCAGACGCATCATTGGCAACGCGTTGATTGCATACATGCTGTGTCAGGGTTGGGGCAATAACCCGGATGCGTTCAAGGATGTGCTGGAGAAAACCCTGCATCTGAGCGCCAGCGGCAATGACCGTTACCTCGACAGCCCGGTGCAGGACGATCTGATTGACGACCTGCTGCGTTTTCAGCGCTGGCATTTCGTGTTGCCGACCAGCCCGGCGCTGGTAGTGCTCGACACCCGCACCCGGCGCTGGCGCAGCGAGATGGCGCTCAAACAGCCTTCCGGGCTGCTCGACTGGGAAGCCTTGAGCGAATTGCAGCAGGACTTGCTCGATCATCCGTCGGCGATCATCGTTTCACCGGCGCCGATCTTCGGCGTGAAACTGATCGAGACCGTACAAAAGGTTTTCAGTTGGTGCGGTTATCCACTATTGGTCGACGCAGAAAACTGGATGGCCCATCGCGGTGCGGCGCAGGTGATCCTGAACATTTTCCGACACACACGCACGCCCGGGAACTACGTCGTGCTGTCAGGCGATGTGCATTATTCCTTCGTCTACGAAGTCCTTATCCGACACCGCAAGGCCGGCCCACGGATCTGGCAGATCACCAGCAGCGGTATCAAGAACGAGTTCCCGAAAAGCTTGCTGGAATGGTTCGACCGCCTCAACCGCTGGCTGTACTCGCCGCGCTCGCCGCTCAACTGGTTTACCAAACGCCGACTCATGCGCATCGTGCCCTACAGGCCCGAACATGCCGAGGCCGGCGAACGACTGTGGAATTCGGCGGGGATTGGTCAGGTGTTTTTCAATGAACAGGGCCAGCCGCGCGAAATCATTCAGCACAACTCGAACGGTGCGCCGAAGACCCGGATGCTGGCGCCGGATCTGGCGGATTATCCGGACTAGCGGCAGGTCTATTTCCCACAGCGAAGCTGTTTGAGGACTACACCGCCAACGGCTTCGGATGGATCAAAACAGTGGATGCGGCTTACAGGCTTCTCAGAAACGTCTTTAGAATTTCCAAGTGATACTGAGCCTAGTCGCAGTCATCTCTTCTGCGAAACAGCCGCTCGTAGGTATCGCCTTGTCATCATGTACTGATTTCTGTACGTTCTTTGCATCCAGCGAGGACTACAGCATGCAAACCATCAACTACACCACAGCCCGTGCCCACTTGGCCGCGACAATGGATCGCGTCAATGAGGATCGAGCGCCGCTGCTGGTAACTCGCCAAAAAGGCGAGCCAGTCGTAATGATTTCTCTGGCTGAGTACAACGCACTGGAAGAAACAGCCTACCTGCTCCGCTCTCCTGCCAATGCTGAACGGCTTATCAAATCGATCGGCGAGATGCGCGCCGGGAAAGCCAAAGTCAGGCAATTGATCGAAGAATGAAAATCGAGTTCACGCCAACAGGCTGGGAAGATTACTTATGGTTTCAGCAGAACGATAAGGCCGGTCTCAAGCGAATCAATCTTTTGATCAAAGCGATTCAGCGCCAACCTTTTGAAGGAGTGGGTAAACCCGAGCCGCTGAAGCACAATATGAGCGGCTTATGGTCACGACGGATAACTGCCGAGCATCGCTTGGTGTATGCAATCAATGATGGTGAGATTTGCGTTATCACCTGCAAATATCATTACTGAAATTGATCACTTTTTATCCAATACCCGCACAACACCTCTGACAATCATCTCCACCTCGCGATCATCAATCGTCAGCGGCGGCAGCAGCCGGATGGTGTTGCCGCGTGTCACGTTGATCAGCAGTCCGTGATCACGGGCGGCGATCAGCGTCAGGTCGCGGATCGGTTGTTTCAACTCGATGCCAATCATCAATCCCTGCCCCCGAATTGCCTGCACATTGGGATTATCCGCCAGCTCTGCACGCAAACAACTGATCAGCCGTTCACCCTGCACCCGGACATTTTCCAGCAGGCCTTGATCTTCGATGATATCCAGCACAGTGCAGCCGACCCGACAGGCCAATGGATTACCGCCGAACGTGCTGCCGTGGCTGCCGGGTGTGAACAACTCCGCCGCCCTGCCCCGCGCCAGACAAGCGCCAATCGGTACGCCGTTGCCCAGCCCTTTTGCCAGGGTCATGACGTCCGGGATGATGTCCTCCTGCTGGAATGCAAACCACTGGCCGGTGCGGCCGATACCGGTCTGGATTTCGTCGAGCATCAGCAGCCACGAGTGACGCTTACACAATTTGCTTAAGGCTTTCAGGTAACCGGGCGGTGGCAGTTGCACCCCGCTTTCACCCTGAATCGGTTCGACCAGAATCGCGACGATCCGCTCGCCATGTTGCTGCTGTACTTGCTCCAGCGCCTGAAGATTGCCAAAGGGCACTTTGACGAAGTCGCCCGGCAAGTCATTGAAACCCAGCCGCACCGCCGGCCCATCGCTGGCGGACAAAGTCCCGAGCGTGCGGCCATGAAACGCGTTGGCCATCACCACCACCAGCGGCTGTTCGATGCCTTTGCGCCAGCCGTGCAGACGCGCCAGTTTCAACGCGGTTTCGTTGGCCTCTGCACCGGAGTTGTTGAAGAACACCCGGTCCATTCCGGAGAGTTGTGTGAGTTTCTGCGCGAGTTGTTGCTGCCAGTCGATGCTGTACAGGTTTGAAGTGTGCAACAGCAGGCCGGCCTGTTCGCTGATCGCCGCAACAATTCGCGGATGCGAGTGGCCGACATTGGTCACCGCCACACCGGCAACTGCATCCAGATATTCACGACCATCCTGATCCCACAGGCGAGTGCCCAGTCCCTTGATAAAACTCACGGCTAACGGTTGATAGGTATTCATCAGGGCGGCGGTCATGACTTCAAACTCCAGTGAAGGTCGGCGTTTTTGCAGTATGGTTAGCCACCAGAGCTGGATAAACCCGGAAAAACTTCAATCATTTAAAAGCAGAGCTTGATAATGGATCTGTTTCAGTCGATGAGCGTCTACGTCAAAGTGGTGGAAGCTGGCAGCATGACGAAGGCCGCGCTTCAGTGCGAAATGTCCACGACCATGGTCGGAAATCACTTGCGGGCGCTGGAGCAACGGCTCGGCGTGCAATTGCTGCAACGCACCACCCGGCGCCAGCGGCTGACCGAGTTCGGCAGTGTTTACTACCAGCGTTGTCTCGAAGTATTGGGGCTGGTGGCTGACTCGGAACGTCTCGCCGAGCAAACCATGGATGAACCTCGCGGCGTCCTGCGCGTTACCGCGCCACTGACTTTTGGCGTCGAGTGCCTGATCCCGGCACTCAGCGAGTTTTCCAAACAACACTCCAAGCTCAAACTCGATGTAGTGCTGACCAACCGACGCCCTGATCTGCTGGAAAACGGTCTGGATGTGGCGTTTCGTTTGGGTAACTTCGAGCAGTCTAACCTGATCGCCCGAAGGCTGATCGACTACACCCTGACCGTGTGCGCATCGCCTGAGTACATAAGCAATCGTGGAATGCCGCAAACACCCGAAGACCTGCAACAACACGATTGTCTGTCATTCGCCTACTCTGCCGGCGACGACTGGCAATCAGTGGAAAAGGAATGGCGTCTTTGCGGGCCGGACGGTGAAGTGATGGTCGCAGTAAGCGGGCCGATGCTGATCAACAGCTCAGCCGGTTTGCATCATGCGGCGCGCGCCGGCATGGGCATCGTGATGTTGCCGGATGCCTTGCTCAAACAGGATTTACGCGAAGGCAAACTGGTCGCCGTAATGCCGGACTACCAACCGCCGAGCCGCCCGCTGCACTTGCTCTATGCGCAGGATCGCTATCGCTTGCCGAAGCTGCGTCGATTCGTCGACTTTGCGATGCAGAAGTGGGGAGCTTAGGCGCGTATACATTCAAAGAATTGTCGGAAAGGATTCGACCCGCAGATGAACAATAACCAAAACGTACGCGATGCATTGCCCGAAGAAGTCGAGTCAATCCGTCTATTCCTCGGACAACATGGCTGGGGACACCGCACAGGCTCTCCCGAGCATTTTGCCCAGTTGATTCAGAACTCACAGCGCACTGCCGTTGCCTTGAAAGGCGCACAGATCATCGGCTTCGCCCGGGGAATAACCGATGGCCTATCCAACGGCTGCCTGTCGATGGTCGTGGTCGATGATCAGCATCGGCGTGAAGGCATCGGCCGAGCGCTGGTCGAACATGTGATGGGCGAAAATCCCGACATCACCTGGATGCTGCGCGCCGGGCGCGAAGGTGCTGAGGCGTTTTTCACCAGTCTGGGATTTGAAACGTCGGTGATCGCCATGGAGCGACCAAGACTCAAGTAACCGACGATCATCTGGCTGGCAATCAGCTTCCTCCTTTCACCAACACCGGTTTCTCCTGATAACGCTGCGCAAACATTTGCTTCAATTGCGCGACCTTCGGCATGTCGTTGATCACGATATACGGATAGCTCGGGTGCTCCGTCAGGAAGTCCTGGTGATAGTCCTCCGCCGGGTAGAAGCCGTTGTAGGTTTCAAGCTTGGTGACGATGGGTTTGTTGAAGGCATGCGCAGCATCCAGTTGAGTGATATAGGCCTGCGCAACACGTTGCTGATCAGCATTGACCGGGAACAACGCCGAACGATATTGCGTGCCGCTGTCCGGCCCCTGACGGTTGAGTTCGGTCGGGTTATGGGCCACCGAGAAGTAGATCTGCAACAGACTGCCATAGCTAACTTGCGTCGGGTCGAAGGTGACTTGCACCGATTCCGCGTGCCCGGTATCGCCCTCGCTCACTTGCTCGTACTCAGCGGTTTTGGCTGCGCCACCGGCATAACCGGAAAGCGCTTTCTGTACGCCTTTGACGTGCTGAAAAACACCCTGCACACCCCAGAAACAACCGCCAGCGAACACCGCTGTTTCGCTGTGCGTCTGAGTGGTTTCGTCGAGGGCGGGCGCGGGTAATGCAACCGCATCCTCGGCACCGAAAGAGAACGCCGAGCACTGGCCAATCACGCCTGCCATCGCGACCCCCAACAACACACGACGCCAGTTTTTTTGAGCTTTCATGTTGCGCACTCCCGATCAGCCAAAGGTGAAGGCGTAGGCCGACACGCCTGAGTCAAGAAATTCGATGCTGAAGGTTCGATCCTTCACATCGTCGGTTTGCCGAACCAATTGATACAAGCGCTGCTCGGTCACGCTGCCGCTGCCATCAGGGGCAACATCGACACCGTGAGCATCGCCGGGTGCCTGACCATCAATCATCACTTTGAAGCGCACTGGTTTACCGTCCGTACCCGGGCCCAATACCAGATGCAGGTCGCGAGCATGAAAGCGATAAACGATGCGGCTGGCCGGTGCGCTGGCAGTAGCGCGCTCTGCGCCGACCGTCCATTGCCCGCTGAGACTCCAGTCGTTAAGGGTCAGATCGGCTGGCGGTTTGTACGCCGCGACCTTGTCAGGCACCAGGCTGGTTTCGGGTACAAAATGTTCCGCACGCTGGTAGCCGACATAGGTTTCCGGCGACAGCACCTGATTCATGTCCGGGGCCAGTTGAACGCCTTTGGCATCGGCATTGATCAGGCCATCGGCGACGGTTTTCGATCCAGCCTCACGCAGCAGTTGTTGTATGACACGTTCCGATTCGGCGTAGTCCCCTTCACCAAAATGGTGGTAACGAATGCGCCCTTGAGCGTCGGCGAAATAGTGCGCCGGCCAGTATTCGTTGTTGAAGGCGCGCCAGATCCGGTAATCGTTGTCGATGGCCACCGGATAGTTGATACCCAGCTCCTTCATGGCTTTGGTGACGTTGCCGACGTCTCGTTCGAAGGCGAATTCCGGCGCATGCACGCCGATCACCACCAGCCCCTGATCACGATATTTTTCAGCCCAGGCTTTGACGTAGGGCAGCGTGCGCAGGCAGTTGATGCAGGAGTAGGTCCAGAAATCCACCAGCACTACTTTGCCCTTCAATGCCTGCGCATCCAGCGGCGGCGAATTGAGCCACTGCACCGCGCCATCCAGCGGCGGCAACGTACCTTCGACCGGCAACGTCGCAGTGGTTTTGGCGGCCATTTTCATCGCGCCGCCAGCGGCCATCATGCTGCCGTTCGCCGCATCATCGGCCGGGGGAATCTGCGCCATCATCGTGCCGCCAGCGTTGGGGAATTTCCCGGAAAGTTTACCGACCAGGGTTTGCTCCAGGCCACCGGTGGAGGCGGTCGAAAGACGCGCCAGAATTCCGGTGTCGAGGCCCAACGCAATCGCTGCCACGCCAGCGAGCATCGCCGCGCCCATTGCACGACGAACCCACTCACCCGCGCCGATCGAGCGCTTCATCACCGCGAAAACCTTACCGCCCAGCAGCAGCGCGGCGGCCAGCGAAGTCGCGGTACCCGCCGCGTAAGCGAGCAACAACAGCGTGGTGGCGATACTTGCTCCTTGCAGCGCGGCCCCGGTCAGAATCAGCCCGAGGATCGGCCCGGCGCACGGTGCCCACAGTAATCCGGTGGCGACCCCGATCAGAAACGAAGCGCCGGGACGCGGACGATTGTCCTGACCGGCGGCCTCCGACAGGCGACTGCCGGCTGACACCAACGGCCGCGTCAGCCTCTCGGCGAGGCGCGGCAGCAGCAGCGTCAGCCCGAACAGTGCTACGAACAGCAACGCGAGCCAGCGCCCGTACTGATTGACTTGCACCACCCAGGCGCCGCCCACCGCCGCCAGTGAGGCGACCAGCGCAAACGTCACCGCCATCCCCGCCAAGAGCGGCAAGCCACTCTTGATAAACGGCTGCCCGGTGCGAGCGAAGACAAAAGGCAGAACCGGCAGGATGCACGGGCTGACAATTGTCAGCACACCGCCGAGATACGCTAGAACCAAGAGCCACATAGTGTCGTCCTGTAGAAAGTGAAGACTGATAACGATCCATGACTCAAACCGCCACTGGCTTGAACGTCATGGCCAGACCATTCATGCAGTAGCGCAGGCCGGTAGGTTTCGGGCCGTCGTCGAATACGTGGCCCAAGTGACCACCGCAGCGCCGACAATGAACCTCGTTGCGTGACATGCCGAAGGAGCGGTCCTGGCGCGTTGCCACCGCATGTTCCAGCGGTGCCCAGAAACTCGGCCAGCCGGTGCGGCTATCGAACTTGGTCTCGGACGAAAACAGCGCCAGATCGCACCCGGCGCAGGCAAATTTGCCGGCGTGATGTTCATTGTTCAGCGGGCTGGTATAGGCCCGTTCGGTGCCCTCTTCACGCAGAATCTGGTACTGCTCGTCACTCAGCAGCGAATGCCATTCGTTGTCAGTGTGGATAACTTCAAAGGCTTCTTCGGCGTGGGCTTCGCTGACCAGCGCCGCGTTGCTCGACAATTTTGGCAATACACCCGCCACCAGGGCTGCAACCCCTAGCCCGCCGCCCGCTAACAGAATCTGTCGCCGTGAAAACATGGCCGTCTCCAAAATCCAGGATGCCTTTCATGGAACACAGCCTAGGCTTGGTTTGATCGCCAAATCCTCACGGGAAGTTAACGAATTCGTGATAACTCGTCCGGGGGAAAACCCGCACAATGCGCTCATCGCGCCAAAGGATTCAGCTTCATGGAACAGATAAAACGCGTCCTGGTGGTCGAGGACGACCTGCACATCGCCGACCTCATTTGCCTGCATCTGCGGGACGAGCAATTCGAGGTGGTACACAGCGCCGACGGCGACGAAGGCATGCGCCTGCTGCAGCAAGGCAACTGGGACGCGCTTGTCCTCGACCTCATGCTGCCGGGGGTCGATGGTCTGGAAATCTGCCGCCGCGCCCGGGCCATGGCGCGCTACACACCGATCATCATTACCAGCGCCCGCTCCAGCGAATTGCACCGCATCCTGGGCCTCGAACTGGGTGCTGACGACTACCTCGCCAAACCGTTTTCGATGCTCGAACTGGTCGCCCGGGTCAAAGCCTTGCTGCGCCGGGTGGACGCCATGGCGCGCAACCTGAAAATGGACGCAGGCAGTCTAAGCATCGATGGCTTGAGCATCGACCCGATCACCCGCGACGTCGCCCTCAATGGCCAACGGCTTGATCTCACCCCGCGAGAGTTCGATCTGCTGTATTTCTTTGCCCGCCAACCGGGAAAAGTGTTCTCACGCATGGATCTGCTCAACGCCGTCTGGGGCTACAGCCACGAGGGTTACGAGCACACGGTCAACACCCACATCAATCGCCTGCGGGCGAAGATCGAAAACGACCCGGCCCAACCCGCGCGCATCCTCACGGTGTGGGGCCGTGGTTATAAATTCGCCACCGATGCCGAGCAGCCATGAAACTGACCCTGACGCAGCGCCTGTCACTGGTATTCGCCGTGCTGTTGCTGGTGTGCTGCGGCACTTCCGCGTGGTTGCAGGTGCGCTCCAGCCAGATGCATGAACTGGAGGTGGTGCAAGGCCTGTCACGGGATCTGGCGCAACACATCGCCCACGACACCGTTTTGATGGACAGCAATGGCCTGATGCCGGGCGCCGTGCGCGAGCTGTTCAGCCAGTTGATGCTGGTCAACCCGAGTGTCGAGGTGTACCTGCTCGACACTGAGGGAAAGATTGTCGGCAACGCGGCACCGCAGGGACGCTTGCGTCGCGAGCAAGTCGATCTCGCACCGATCCGGCGACTGCTCGATAATCAGCCGCTACCGATCCTCGGCGACGATCCGCGCAGCGTTGACGGCAGAAAGGTCTTCAGTGCCGCGCCCTTGCAGGTCAATGGCAAAGCGGCCGGTTACCTGTATGTGGTGCTGCTCAGCGAAGAACACGACCGTTTCGCCGAGAGAGGTGCCACCAGCGCCGCGCTCAACACTGCGTTGCTGTCCATCGGTCTGGTTGCGCTGTTGTGCCTGATTGCCGGTCTGATGGCATTCAATCTGATCACCCGGCCACTGCGGCGGTTGACCGATACCGTCAGCCGCTTCGACATCGATGGCGCGCCGCAACCGGTTTCGGTCACCTCGGCGACTGTGGACAAGTCCGCCGACCCCGATGAAATCGCCGTGCTCGACGCCGCTTTCCGGCAGATGCAAAAACGTCTCGGCGAACAGTGGCGCTCGCTGACCCGCCAGGATCAGGAACGCCGCGAACTGGTCGCGAACATTTCCCATGACCTGCGCACGCCACTTGCCTCATTGCATGGCTATCTGGAAACCCTGTCACTGAAGGACGCCACGCTGAGCCCGGAAGACCGCCGGCGCTATCTGGGCATCGCTCTCGATCAAAGCCGCAAGGTCGGCGGGCTGGCACAATCACTGCTGGAGCTGGTGCGGCTGGAGCACGGTTTTGTACAACCGATACTGGAGCGCTTTTCCCTGACCGATCTGGTCCAGGACATCTTTCAAAAGTTCGAGCTCGGTGCCGAAGCGCGGCAGGTCGAACTCAAGGCCAATTTCGCCGCGAACCTGCCGACTGTCTGCGCCGACCTCGGGCTGATCGAGCGTGTACTGACCAATCTGGTGGACAACGCCTTGCGTCATACCCCGCAGGGTGGCGAAATCCAGTTCGATCTGGTCCCGCAGGGCGCGCTGGTCGAGGTGACGGTCAGCGACACCGGCCCGGGCATCGCGCCCGAATTGCGCGAAGGGCTGTTTTTACGCCCGTTCAATATCGGCGGCGCCCGGCGCGATGGTGGCCTGGGGCTGCGTATCGTGCACCGCATTCTGCAACTGCATGGCCGCGAGATTCGCTTGCTCGATGTTCCGGGGCGCGGCGCCACGCTGCACTTTTCGTTGCCCGTGGATCAACAGATCGCCGAGCAGTGGATGGTGCGCGGAATGAACCTGAACACACCGGAAAAATAATCATCCCGGACAAAAAACCCGACCATCGGCCTGTTGCTCCGTGACAACTCCGCCCCGCTCCCCTAAATTACCGGGTCGGAAAAAGACCTCGTGCTTTCTCGTCTCAACTCAAGTTAAAAAGTAGTGAAATTTCAATGTCCGATTTCAACACCGCTGAATCCGTAGTCACCCTGTCGTCCAAAGCGGAATACGAAAACTCCATCAATCTTTCACAACACCTTCCGCAGGCCAAAAACATCAGCGAGATGGTCCTGGACGCATTCCAGTCGACCCGCGAAAGCGACCAGATCCGCGAGCTGCGTACCGCGATCCGTCAGGCTCACGACCGCTTTGATGACGACCAGGCTTACGAGCTGATGGGCGAACTCAAGCGCCTGAAAGACGCCGAGGCCTCGGACATTGCCGCCCTTGAAGACCTGAGCAGCAAATTTCCGATCAGCCGCATCCTGTCCAGCTTCAAGGACGACCCGGCGTTCCAGGAAATCGTCTACGGACTGGCGCTCAAGGTGCTGAACCAGACCCATCAGGCGATGAGCAGCCCGAGCGGCGGCAAAAGCAAAGCCGCCCGCGCCAAGAAAGACGTCGAAGTGTTCACCATCAGCAAGGACGGCAACAGCGTGACCCTGCCGCTGCGCACACCGCGTTCGCGTCTGAACGTTGACCGTGAAGCGCTGGAATTCCTCGGCTTCAGCTTCGTCGGTGAAGGTGAAGAAGCCGAAATCGACAGCGAAACCTTCGTCGACAACGCCGGCAACGAGCAAGCGGTCAACCGCAAGAACATCATCACCGCGCTGCAACAGCAGACCGCGTTCGATGGCTACAGCATCGCCGCACAGTAACTCAGCCTAAACGCCGAGCCAAAAAAAGCCCCACGCGGCCAGTCAGCGTGGGGCTTTTTTAGTTTGCGCGCCGGACCAACGCAATCGCTCCAGCTTTTCAGAGCTGTGGATAAATCCGCTCATACAGCAGCACATCGGACGGGCAATCGATCTCGCCCCACGGCTCGTTCGTCGGTGTTCCGCCGACGCGTACGCCCGCTTCAATCGCCCGGGAAAACAGTGAGGTCATATCGACCTGATCGCGTTGCTCGGTACTCAGTCCTTGCAACTGCTCGTTGAGTGCGCGCCAGCCTGTCGGGGTGAGTTTGAACAAACCCATGTATTGGCCCTGGATCTGCTCCAGCGATTCGGCGCGATGGCCGATCTGGCAAATCCGGCCGTTGTCGATGATAAATCGCTCCATGTCATCCAGCGGATTATCGAAGCGTTGCTGCCAGAGCCTGACCGCTTGCGGGTCATAACCGAGGTCGATGTTTTCATCTTTTTGCATCAGATCGCGAACCAGTGTCGGCGAATAAAAGATGTCGCCGTAACTCACCACACAGGGCTGCGAATCCAGCCACTCTGCGGCCGCGCTCAATGACTGGCGAATGCCGGTTGTGCTCCACAGTGGATTGATAAACAACCGGTCGGCGTAAGATTCGAGCATGTCGCTGCGGTAGCCGGCGACGATGCCGATTTCGCTGATGCCGGCGGCACGCAAAGTGCGCACGGTGCGTTCGATCAATGGGGTTTTGTTGAACTCGACCAGCGCCTTGGGCCGCTGATCGGTAAGTGATCCCAGGCGGCTGCCACGTCCGGCCGCGAGAATGATTGCCTTCATGCTGAAACTCCAAAAACCTGCCGCACCAGAGAAAGGTCGGCACTGTCTATCTGTGGGTTGCGTTCGGGATGCCACATCACCGCGCTGTGGCGTGCGCCCGGATGGCTGACGGCTTCGATCACGCCATCCTCGCTCACGGCCTCGACTTCATAACCCGGCGGTGCCGCATAAAAACCGTAATCGTGGAACGAGTTGACCCGGCGCGTCGTACCGCGATATCGAATATCGTGGGCGCCAACATGCGCGGTGACCGGTTCAAGCCTGGCCCCGGCACGGGCGAGCATCACCTGCATGCCGCGACAGACCCCCAGCACCGGCAGCCGCCGCTGTTGCGCCCATGTCAGCAACAACGCTTCGGTCTCATCACGGCAATCAGCACTGCCGGTCAACGCCTGACAACTGCCGCCGCCGGTCAACAACACGCCATCGGGGTGAAAACGTTCCAGTAATTCCTGGCTGACTTGGGGATCGTTCGGCATGTACAACGGCAGCAACGCGCATTGCCCCAGAAACGCAGTCCAGCGCTGATCGATTGCATCACGCCATTCGTCACGCGATGCGTCGTACAGGCGCAGCATGGTCACCGCGATCAAGGTCACGACAGCACCTGAATTCGGCGCTCCGCACAATCGAGAATCAACCGGGTGCTCGACAGCAGACTGCGGAATTTAACGTCGCCAACACCGATGGCGGCAGGAATCGCGAACTCGCGGGCGCGGATCGACATGTGCGAGTTTTCACCACCATAGGCTGTGATAAACCCGGCGATACGATGGGTAAAAATCCAGTCGAATCCCGGGTCGGCGTTCTCGATCAGGACAATGCAGCCTTCGATATCACGTTTACCGCTCTCTTCAGCACGCAGCACAGCGACCGGGGCTTCCGTCGCACTGCGGGTGATGAAGTTCGGATTGCACGATTCAATCGCGTGGGACAGCAAATCCTGCGGCTTGCAGACAATCAGCGGTGTGCGAATCCCTTGGGTCTGCTGCCAGCGCGCCTGATTGCTGGCGATCTTGTCGCGGATTGCATCCAGACGTACTTCTTCCGGATTACCGATGAAGTCGCCTAGCTTGGCGAAGCTCAACTCTTCGAGACTCAACTGGTGATTCTCGCCCCAAGCGGCCAACGCCTTGAGGGCTTGCGAGACAAACGCCCCGTACAGATATTTGACCTTCTCGCGAGCGGCTACCGCAGCGTCGAGAAACTTGAAAAAGTGCTCGGCCGACACTCGGAACTGACATTCATCGAACGCCTGCTGCACGGCTTGACGGATTTCCCGACTGATCACTCGTGGCCCTTCGTCACGATGGGCGCGTTGCAGCGGGGTGTTCCAGTCGAAATAGGCTTCAGGGGCTTCGTCGTAACGCGATACACGCACGTCGTACGTACCGGGACGCACATGGCCGTGCAGACGCAGGAACGCCTCTTTGTGCAAGATCCGGAAATCATCGGCCATTTTGCGTCCGACTGTGTTTACCCCACCGATTACCCAGTCAGTGAAGCCCGCCGGAATCCGCTGCTGGGTTTCCAGCGACTTGATGACCGCCGTGGCGACGAACGCTGCGCGTGCCGCGCCAGAAAATACTTCGCCCACAACTTTCGCGTCGGCCAAAGCATGGCGCAGGCGTTGCAGCGGATCTTCATTCTCGTGATAGCGGTCGAGTTTTTCAGCCTTCTGCTCGATTCGCGGCAGACGTGTCAGATCCGAGAAAAACGGGCCGTCGGCATTGATGATGTGTTCGGTGACGCTTTTAAGCTCGGCCAGATAGAGCTTGCACTGCTGCGCGCTCAAGCCCCTGAAAGCGGGAATCGATTCGGCGGGCGTCGCCGCCAGTTGCGGGGTGAAACAGGTTGGAATGATCGAGAACTCGATCTTGTCGTGCAACGACTGATGAGCCGCCAGATGCTCACAGCACTGGCTGACCACCGAGTTGACGATCGACAGCGGCAGCGTCGCCGGAATGAACGACTCCACGCTGTAAGGAATGCAAATGTACGGTGAACCGCTGAACTGATACATCAACGGTTTGTTGCGCATATCACGGTAACCGTAGCGGAACCGCGCCGAGGCCCAGTTCACATCGGTGATCAGTTCCTTGTACAGCGAGTACGCCAGCGGGCGTGGCTTTACGCCGATCATCTCCGCCGGATTCCAGTCCGGCATCAGACCCAGAAACGCATTGTTACCGAGTTCGGGCTGACGGGTCTTGCGGGCCAGTTCCTGAAGCAGAACCACTTCAGAATCGAGCACCGTGCGCAAAGCCTGATCCGCTTGGGTGTCGATATTCTCGACTCCTTGCCCGGTCATTGGACGAACCTGAAACAGCAGCGGGCCATCCGCAGTGATCGCGAATTCGATGTCCAGCGCATCGCGCTCTGTCAGCTCTTCGACTTCAGCCAGCAGGGCGAACAAGCCTTTGAGCGCCAGTGGTTCGGCACAGCACTGAGATTTGATCGCCACGAACGAATGCACGATGCCGGTGCCAGCCGTAACGCCGTCGGTACCCTGCCCCGGCACGTAATCGACGACGTAATAAGGCAGACCGGTTTCCGGATCCCGCGTCATCGCCACACCCGAAGCCAGCACACCGGTGGCCATGCTCTGGATCAGCACTTCATCGAAATCACGCGCCTGCCCGTAGGATGCAATCACCTGTTCAATGGCCTGCTTCAATGCCGACGCCCCGCGCACATTGCCGACCGAGTCGTACATGCCGGCGCCGGAAACGCCGTCCTGATCCTCGGTCAGACTGCTGGAGCGCACGATCAGCGGTTGATCGGCAAAACGCTTTACGCAGTAATCCAGAATCGCTTGCGGCTTGCTGCGCCAATTCGCGACGGTGAATCGGTGCAGTGGCAGCACGCGACCGGATTTCAGGAACGGGGCAAGGCTTTCCAGTGTTCCGGCTTTACCGGAAAACTCGAAGGGACTGGCTAAAGTCATCGACTGCATGTCGTCTTCCATTGATAGAGATAATTACATTCCGTTGTGGGCAGCGATGACCACCAGGAGCCGGGCAAGCGAGCGATTTACAGCAGTTCAGGACCGGTGTATTTCGCCAGTTCGTTGCCGTACAGCAGCGACAGTTCAGCGAGGAACTCATTGCCCTTTTTCGCCGCTGCGTATGGGCAGCTATCGAGTACGATCACATGCCCGATGGTGCCGATGTTGCCGCTGTAGACACTGACTTCCTGCCCGGCAACGACATGCGCGGTGCAGAACGTGATCTCGTATTTGTCCAGCAGTGGCTGCAACAGGCTCGGGTCGTAACTGGT
Source organism: Pseudomonas sp. NPDC087346 (assembly GCF_044744235.1). NCBI lineage: Bacteria > Pseudomonadati > Pseudomonadota > Gammaproteobacteria > Pseudomonadales > Pseudomonadaceae > Pseudomonas > Pseudomonas sp. NPDC087346. The sequence goes on along the minus strand of NZ_JBIUXX010000041.1, from coordinate 18,814 downwards.
GGCAATCCGGCCGCCATGACGCGAAGCCACGGTGACCACGGTGCCAGCGGTTTCAATCAGCGAATCGTCAATCTTGATGGCCTCGCCCAAATGCAGGCGGATGAGCATTTCGAACGGATCGATACCGGTGAGCATCCGATACATCTGTGGAGCAACACTGCCCATCATCCGAGCGTTGATCTCGACCAGGCATGGGCCCTTTTCGTCACGAAGCAGCTCAACGTGGTACAGACCGATATCCAGTTTCAGGGCGCTGAATACTTGCTGCACATAGGCCTTGATTTCGTCACGCGCCGCAGTGTCCAGACCCGATGGCATGGTCGCGGTCATTTCGAGAATTTCGTTGTAGTCGGCGCGGAAACGAATGGTCGTGGCGTAGCACGACACCACGCCTTTCTGCACGATGACTTCAGCCGAATGCAGCGTACCGTTCACGTATTCTTCGACCAGATACTCACGGCTGACCAGCGCATCGATCATCGGATCGGAGTCGGCACGCGCCTGACGGATGTTTTCGACGAACGCATCAAAGTCATGCTGGGTGAAGCAGATCGCCGAAAACTGCTTGGAGAAACCACGGGTCGGTTTGACCACGAACGGCAGCGCCAGACGCGGTGCAATGCCCTCTGCCAGTTGGCTTTCGGTCAACACCTGGAAGTCCGGCGAACGGACGTTGTTGGCTCGCAAGGTTTCCCGCAGACGGCTCTTGTACACCGCGCCGCACAGATGCTCATGGCTCGGGTAAGGCGTGCCCAACAACTCGGCTTCGCGAGCGACCGCAACAATCGCTGCTTCGGAGGTGGTGATCAGTGCATCGATCTTGCGGGTGTCGTTGAGCTTCACCAGCAGATCATGAAACTCATCGCCATTGAGCGATTCGACACGAATGTATTCGTCGACATGCTTGAGGTAAGGCTCGATTTTCGATTGATCGCCCTTAACCGAAATTGTCAGGAACGACATGTCGCGCTGGTGGATGAACGTCACATAACAGCCCAGACGCTTGGCAGCTTCAAAGGCCAGCAGACCACTGACTGTGCTGTCGACCAAAACGACGTGTTTCATAAAAAACGCTCCTTGTAGTTATGTGTGGTGAAGAAGAAAACTGCTCAGGGAAAAGACCGCCGCGATGAACGTGACCGTGGGCACTGCCTTGAATTTCGGCAGCTTCAGGTTGGTCACTTGCAGTACGGCGATCACGAATGTCAGCGCCAGCACGGCATGGGCAGTGAGCTTGTCCGCTGCCATCGCCTGAAACGCCAGAGCAAACAGCAAGCCGGAATAAGTGGTTGGCAGCCCGCGATACCCGACCGGGGCATTCGGGTCATTGATGGCAAACACCGCCAGGCGCAGGACGCCCGACAACACCAGAGCAGCGGCGGCCACGACACTTAGTAAAGAAGGGAACAACAGAATCAGGATCAACGCCGGCGCGACGCTGAAATTCAGCAGGTCGGCAAAACTGTCGAGATGTTTGCCGAAAGCGCGACGAGGTGCGTCGGCCGCGAGCCAGGTTCTGGCAATGTGTCCATCGACAAAGTCGAGGATCGCGGCGAGACAAATAATGCTGGCCGCCCACGACAGACTGCCTTGTTGTGCCGTCACGACTGCGGCAAACGACAACAGGATATTGACTGTTGTTACGCAATTAGCCAGATCGAGAAAACGCACGAACGGAAACGCGGGCACAATAATGCGCATCACTGATGACTTCCTTGTCTATGAAATATTATTTATACAGTTTGTTCGACTGGCTTCAGACCAAACGACAGTAACTTTATAACCAGCAAGTAACTAATAGCAAAAACAATACTGGTATAAAACAAGCCAATATGCTCAACCAACAATGAACCGAAGAATATGGTGAAGATCATTCCAGCATAGACCCCGGCATATTGCACCGACGCCACCAGCGGCATTGCATCGCTGGGTGTTGCAAGCACAACGTCCGACTGCAACTTGAAGAACGCCAGTTCAAAGAAAAAGATGTAAAAGAAATAAGCCATGTAACTGGAGGCGAATCCTCCGCCATACGCCGCCGTCATCATGAACAGCGCACTGGCGCAGGCCATCGACAGCGGTGCCAGGCGATGGCCGCGCTTGTTCAGCTTGTAGTAGAGAATCGCCCCGGCCAGCGCAGCCATGCTGTTTACCGCTTGCAGCAGGCCGACGTAACCTTCGGACAAATTCAGTACATGGGCGGGCAGCAGAATCCGCGAAACGTTGAAGAAGCCCTGATAGACACTGACAAAGATGATGAAACTGACGAAGCTGCGACGCAGTTGCGGCGTGGTTTTCATCAGGTTTGAAAAGGTCGCGATCAGCGCTGCGGATTGCGCAGCAACGCCACCGGCCGGACGCTCGGCCCTTGGCAGCAAGAAGGCAGCGAAAGCGGCGCAGGCAAACAGCACAGCGGTAATCAGCATGGCTTGCCACGGTAGCATCTCGCCTTTGACCAGGCCCATCGCAGCGCCAGCAACCCCTCCGGCGATGAACTGCGCAGTGAGGGTCAAGGGCACTGTGGATTCGACATTCTGCGAGTTGAAGTAACACTTGATGGCAACGATGCGACCGACTCGCTGCAACGCATCGAGGGTACCGATGGCGATGCCACCGAAGACGGCAATCAGCGCAACGCTCGGCAGGATCGAATACACCAGCAATGCCACCAGCAGCGCGACGACGTTGGACAACAGCAACAATGTACGAGGGGAGATTCGATCCGACAGCCGATATATCTGCCCGACAAATAACACGGGCAACACCATCGGCGAGAACAGCACTATCTGCGAATACAGAAGACTACCTGTTTCCTTATAGGTGTAATAAGAAAGGTAGATATAACTGAGTGTGGATGCACAGATTGCACAAAGATTAACGACCCATATCAGGATCGTAAGATTTTTAGTCGAGTAGGTAATACGCATGTGATCCTTCACTTCAAAGCTTCCTGCTTGCGACACACACGCTATAGCAAAAAAAAACCCTCGGCAATATTTTTTAACAAATTTGTAACATGCTTATGATAACCGCTAAAACCGCACTATTTCAGTGCAAGTAAGCAGGCAAAAAGTCACTACTCCGTTACAAAACTCCCTCAATAACCCTGCGTCGCATGATGAACTATCAGTGTGAATGATTACTGCCCGGTCAATCTTTAAACGGTAGCCCTTGGTTGCACTAACCCTGTGCGAAACCAACCTGGGTACAACTATCGCTGCATCCACTGCGGTTGCACCCTCACTTCGGACACATCTCGCACAACTTACTGCGATGAAAGCCATGCAGCTCCCTCCGTTGCAAAGTGCCACCATCTGCGGCAATCAATGCCATCCCATGAACAATCGCAGGCCACAGAGGCAAGCTGGCCTGTAGCAAAAAACTCCCCCTAACCCTTGAGCACCACGGAACCGCCCGCAGGGAGCGTCAACTCACTTTCCAGCCCAAGACAGTGGTGCGATTGCTGAGGTCACCATGAACTCCCCGCCACTCTATCGACAACTCGCCAACCACTACCTCGATGCTATTCGCAGCGGCACGCTCAAGGCTGGCGAACGTTTCCCCTCGATTCGCCTGATGATGGAAAAACACGCCGTCAGTCTGTCCACGGCGGTGCAGGTTTGCCGCGAGCTGGAAGGCCAGGGCGTGCTGGAAGCGCGACCACGTTCCGGCAATTTCATCCGCCAACCGGATAAACCGCAAAAGTCGCCGACAGTGATTACGCCGCCCAAGGTCGACAGCGGCGTGTATGTCGGGATTCACGAGCAGGTTTCCTCAGTGCTCAAAGCCAGCCAGCAGGCCTCGATCAAGATCAACTTTTCCAGCGCCTACTGCGCGCCCGAGCTCTATCCGCTGAAGATCTTGCAGAACCACATGGCCAAGGCCCTGCGCACCGATCAGCACTTGCTCGGCACACCAGGATCGGCTTGCGGCAATCCGGCACTGCGTCAGGTGCTCGCCCGACGCGCGTTGGCGAGCAAGGCCAATTTGCCTGCCGAACGCATTGTTATCACCAACGGTGCGACCGAGGCCATCAACCTCGCGTTGCGCGCCGTCACCCAACCCGGCGACACCGTAGCGGTGGAATCGCCGACCTTTTATGGCCTGCTGCAAATTCTCGAAAGCCTGAATTTGCGCGTGCTCGAAGTGCCGACCACGGCGCACAGCGGTTTGAACCTGCTGGCATTGGAACAATTGCTGTCAGGACCGGAGCCGATCCGCGCGATGATCGTGATTCCCAATCTGCAAAACCCGCTGGGCAGCATCATGCCCGACACGCACAAGGCGCGACTGGTCGAGTTGTGCGACGAACACGGCACGGTGTTGATCGAGGACGACACCTATGGTGATCTGGTGGATACCGAGTTGCCGCTATCGACCCTCAAACACTGGGATCGCCACGACAACCTGATTTATTGCGCCTCGCTGAACAAGACCCTGGCACCGGGGATTCGCCTGGGCTGGATCAGTGCCGGGCGCTGGCACGAGCGCGTCGAGATGCTCAAACACACGCAGACCCGAGGCTGCGAAGCGATGTCGCAACTGGCGGTCAGCGCATTCATGAAAACTGCGTCGTACGAGCGTTATCTGCGCCGTTTGCGCAAAACCCTGACCGAGCAGCGCCAGCAGATGAGCGCAGCGATTTTGCGCTACTTTCCCGCCGGCACCCGAGTCACCGAGCCCCGGGGCGGCACCTTGCTCTGGGTGGAGCTGCCCCGGTCGCTGTCGGCGATGACGCTGTTTCATGACGCACTGAAAGTCGGAATCCAGATCACCCCCGGCGATATTTTTTCCAACGCCAAGCGTTTCGGCCACTGCGTGCGCATTGGCTGCGGCACGCCGTTTTCACCGCGCATCGACGAGGCGTTGAAAACCCTCGGGCAGTTGCTCGCCAATCAAGATTAACCGGGAAGGAGCGGCGGCTGGTGCAGACAGATGATGTGCGGGTCGTCGTTCCAATGCGCAAAGCGCTCGGCAATCAGCGGGTCGTGGCCGGGGATCACATGATCCTCGCCGTCCGCCAATGCGTCGATCAGGCTGAACGCTTCCAGCGTCTGCGCCAGGTCATCGAGGATTGGAAACGGACTGCGCTGACGGATGTTGGCCCACAGGTGCGCGGCATCCGAAGCCAGCACAATCCAGCCGCGCTCGGTGAACACCCGCACTACCTGGCTGCCGGGCGTGTGGCCGCCGACCGGGTGCAGCGTGATCCCCGGCAACACCTCGGCGCTGCCGGTGTGCAAACGCAAACGCCCTTCGAACAACGGCGGCAACGCCGACATGACGTCCTCGACCTCGTAGGTTTTGTTCACCGTGCGATGAGCCATTTTCGGCCCGGTGCAGAAGCGTAGTTCGGCTTCCTGCAAATGCACGGTGGCATTCGGAAACAAGCCGAGATTGCCGGCGTGATCCCAGTGCAAGTGAGTCAGGATCAACTGCTTGACCTGCGTCGGATCGATGTCCAGTTGCCGTAGGGAGTTTTCCGGCAGGCGATACATCTGACGGTTGCGCCGATCCGCCGTGGCCGGCTGGAAGCAGGTATCAACCACCACCACATGTTGCGCGTTGCGGATTACCCAGAAGTAGTAATCGAGCGGCATCGCGGCATTCGGATCGCCACAGCAGGCGTCGTAAAGAAAGTTTTCCTTGGCGGTGCGCTGCGCATTGGCGCCGACACGGATGGCGAATACTTCGTACACAGGAACAGTCATTTTCGCTCTCCTGCTCAGGCTGCGCTGGACTTGAGGGTCGGACGGAAATCGAAATCGATTTGCGCGCTGATCCCCAGGTCTTCCGCCAATCGATGCAGACCGCTGTAGTCACGCATGATGGTCGCGTTGCGATTGCTCTCGCGGGTGTCATCAATGATCTGCGCCGCCTCCGCTACACCGAGCTGAGTCAGAATCGCCTCCCACATCGAGTAGTCCTGAGCGACAAACGCACTCAGCGCCTGCGACAAGGTACGTGCGAAAAATTCCCGCTGCGCTGGCTGCATGTTGGCGTACATGACCTTGGCCACCTCGGCCAGCACTTTGCTGTGGGCATACTCGTCGCGGTTGTGCAGTTCGGCGACGCGGCGGTTCTGTGGCTGGATGGTCTGATCATCGGCCAGCAGATCGAGGTAAGCGTTGACGCTGATTTCCGCGACCACGGCAAAGGTGATTGCTGCCAGATCGCGCTGCCACGGCTCGCTCAGTTCTTCACGCAGCGCCGCCAAACGCAGGTAGGTCACCGACGGCGGCAGATCGAGCATGGTCTCGATATTGCGCTCGGCGCGGGTGCGTTCGATGGCACGCAGGTGCATCAGCGTGTGGTAATGCTCGTCGATCAAGGTCTGCTGCATGGCTTCGCGGAAATGCCAGTCGTCAGCACCCAGATACTCGTTGGCGATCACGCTCAACGCCGGGTTCACCACATGTTCCTCGGCAGTGACAGTCCGCAGGTTGTAGCCGATCCAGCCCCAGGTCAGCACCGCACTTTTCAGCTGGTCGCTGAGCGCCTGAAAACCCGGGTGATTGAAAAACGGCACCAGCCGCTCGGGGTAATCCGCACGCGTCGGGTCGAATGCCTCGACCACGTTGGCGCGGTCCGGTGAGCACACGGTGGCCCGTTTGCTCCAGGCCTGATTCAGTCGAACCACCAGTTGATGGTCAACGGTGGCGATCTCGATTGCTGTTTGCATGACACGGTACCTGTAAGCCGCGTACCCGCCATGGGGTACGCCAATGGAATAAATGACGTCGGAAAAATCAGCTCAACCAATAACGCGTGAGGTGTCGCCCCGGGTCGTTGTAGCGGCTGCGAGCGTGGATCATTCGCCAGTTATCCCAGATCAACATGCAGCCATCGGGGATCAGCACCGGGGTGTTGTGCTCGATGAAATACGCCTCGCCCAATCGAGCGAATCGCGCCAGTGGTGCATCGCTGTCGGCGACTTGCGATTGCTCCAGCGCCTGCTTCGACGGGTTCACATCGCCGTAGTGAAACTGGTTGTAGCTGAAGCGGAAAATATCTCCCGCCTCGGTCGGCGTGAGGATGTATTCCATCACCCGACGCTGATCCGGCTCACCAGGTTTGGCGGTGGCGACGAACTCTACCGGAGTGTCGTGCAGCCATTCGCGCAGTTCCGGATCGCTGCTTTGCAGTGACTGCAAAAACTCAATGCCATCCACCAGTCCGGTGTGCCCACCGCCGCAGGTCGCCTGCCGAAGACAATGCAGGGCCAGATAACGCGGCGGCGGGCCGTAGACCGGCGCTTCGGTGTGCGGGCCGATGCCGTTCATGCTCTGCGAATACGGCAGGTCTTCGTAGCCTGGTTTGCGGGTGATGGCGAAAGCCGTTTGCCCGTTGAACTGCGGAATAATCGGCCCGAAGCCCTGTAAAACGCCCTCGACATCGTGGGCAAATTCCTCCGGAGTCAGCACTGTCCAGCCGCGCATTGCCAATTCCTCATGGCGATGGCCCAGCGCAACGTAAGGTGCAGACACAGCGAGTCCTTGATCTGACATGGTGGCAGTCCTTTTTCTTATTCAGGCGTTAACGGTTGAGGTGTACGCCGCGATCAACTCGCGGCAAGCAGTGCCCGGTTCGAAGCGCTGCTGATCGATGCTTTGCACCGGGGTAATTTCGGCGGCGGTGCCGGTGAGAAAACACTCATCGAAGTCGCCAAGTTCCGTAGGCAAAATCGTCCGCTCGATGACCTGGTAATCCAGTGCCTGCGCCAGTTCGATCACCGTCTGGCGGGTGATGCCATTGAGGAAACAATCGGCCAGCGGCGTGTGCAACGTGCGCCCTTTGGCGAAGAACACATTGGCACTGGTGGCCTCGGCCACATGCCCGCGCCAGTCGAGCATCAAGGCGTCGTGGTAGCCGTTGTTTTCCGCGTCGTGCTTGCTCAACGTGGCGATCTGATAATGCCCGGAGGCCTTGGCTTCGAACGGACTGCTTTCAGGTGGCGGCCGGCGCCATGACGCAGTTTTCAAACGAATCCCGGCCATGCGCGCCGCCGGGTCGAAGTAGCTTGGCCACTGCCAGCAGGCAATCGCCACATGCACCCGATTGAAGCGCGCCGAAGTAGAAATCATCTCGCTGCCGCGCCACGCCACCGGTCGCAAGTAACCATCGATCACGCCGTTGCGTTGCAGCAGTTGTTGACTGGCGTCTTCCAGTTCTGCCGGCGAATACGGGATCTCGAAGTCCATCAGTTGCGCCGAGCGGTACAGGCGTTGCGTGTGCTCACTGAGTTTGAAGATCTTTCCTGCATACACGCGCTCACCTTCGTACACAGTGCTGGCGTAATGCAGCCCGTGACTGAGCACATGCAGACGCGCCTGCGACCACTCGACAAACTCGCCATCGAGCCAGATCACGCCGTCGCGTTGATCGAACGGAATTGCGCTCATGCTCTTTTCTCTCCTTGGATGTTCATGGGGCCTACGCGCTTTGCAGCAACACGGGTATCAATTCAGGCGTGGCCGGTGCGTCGGTCTCAAAGAAAAACCGCTGCTCACCGAAGGCCGGGCGCAACTCATCGAACCAGGTCGCCTGCGGGTCGAACCGTGCATAGAAAGTGCGCAAAACCCACTGCGGGTCGCGTGCCTGAAGAAACTGCAAGACGAAGACTTTTTCCCCGGCGACGGTCTCGATGCCGTTGATCAGAACCTTGCCGTAGAAGGTGCTCATGGAAGGCCCACGCACCGTGCGCGCCAGCCCGGAGACCGTGCGATAGGCCGCCTGAAAAATCTCGAAAGCGCGGGCCAGCGGCATCGCGAAGTAGTGGCTCGGCCCGGTGTCACGCTCGACGAACATGTAATAAGGAACCGCCCCGAGGCGTACACCTTCAGTCCACAACGTCGCCCAGTCCGCCGGGTTTTCGTTGATATGGCGGATCACCGGCGCCTGCATGCGCAGGGTCGCGCCGGTCGCACGAATATTCGCTACAGCCTGTCGGGCGATATCCTGCTGCAACTCCACCGGGTGGTTGTAGTGGCCCATGATCGACAGGTTTTTACCGGCAGCGATGATGTGCCTGAAAAGTTCCAGCAACTCGGGCGCATCCTTGTCGCTGACAAAGCGCTGCGGCCAGTACGCCACCGACTTGGTGCCGATGCGGATGCTCTTCAGGTGTGGCAACGCCAGCAGTGGCTCGATGTAACCGGCCAGCGAGCGGGTGTTCATGATCATCGGGTCGCCACCAGTGATCAGCACATCGGTGACTTCGGTGTGCTGTTTCAGGTAGCTCACCAGCTCCTGGGACTCCTTGGCGTTGAACTTCAATTCTTCCTCGCCAATGAACTGCGCCCAGCGGAAACAGAAGGTGCAGTAGGCGTGACAGGTTTGCCCGGCGCCGGGGAAAAACAGCACGGTCTCGCGGTACTTGTGCTGAATGCCCGACAAAACCTTACCGTCGAGCGTGACGCCGTTGTGCGTCAGTTGCCCGGCCGGGTGTGGATTCATCCGCAGCCAGATCGCTTCGATCCGACGCTTGATTGCTGCCGGGTCGTCCTGCTCGATCAGACGTTTGAGCGCCTCGTACTCGTCCGGCAGCAGCATGTCGCGGTGCGGAAAGGTCATGCGGAAAATCGGATCATCCGGGATGTTGTCCCAGTTGATCAGCGTGCTCAGCACGTAGTCGTTGGTACGAAAAGGCATCACCCGCGCCACCACGGTCATGGCTTCCTGCAAGGCAGGCGTGAGTTTTTGCCAATACGGCGTGTCGCGAATACTGCGTGAGTTGTAGGGTTTGTAGCGTTCGGCAAGTCCGTTCATGACAGCGCTCCCTGACTGGCCAGATTAGTGTTTCGGCGCGAGGCTGCGCGGCTGATCCAGCCACGCCTGCACGCTGTCGCGCTGCCATTGGCGGCGCACGTAATCAGCCAGTTGCGCCGGCATCGGATCACCATTGGCCAGCAGACGGTTGAGCATGATCGCCAGGTCGGTGTCGGCAATGCTCCACTCGCCAAACAGATGCTCGGCGCCCTGCTCCAGCAATTGCCCGGCGACAAAGTACAAGCGCTGCACCGCGCTCTGCGCATCGGCGGACAACGGCGTATCGCGTGGACCGAAGTAAATGAGGTCGGCCGGGCGCTCCTTGCGAATCACCAGCAAGTCGCTGCGCAGCCACGCTTGCAGCTGCCGGGCACGAGCGCGCTGGCGCAGATCCTGCGGCAAGAGTTTCGGGTGGCCGGGGGCGATTTCGTCGAGGTACTCGGCAATGGCCGAGGACTCGGACAAGGCGAATCCTTCATGGACCAGCGTCGGGATCTTGCAGGTCAGGGAAAGATCGCGATAAGCCGGAAGATAGTTCTCCCGCGCCTTCAAATCGACAGTAACGATATCGAATGAAAGTTGTTTTTCCTTCAGCCCGACAAATGCCGACATTGCAAAAGCACTGACAAAGTCCGCCCCAACATACAACTTAAGCTTTGCACTTTCCATGAAACACTCCTGTGTATTAAGCGCAGTCAAGCGCACCACTAAAAGCGGGTGCGAAGGTTTGCTTGAATGCCTTGGAAGTGATCCTAGTAAGTTGCATACAGGCTGAACAGATACAGAATTTGTCTGTTTATATCGATACAGGACTTAGTTCAACGAACAGTAAAAAAAACCATAAAAAAAGGGAGCCATCGGCTCCCTTGTCGTTAATGCCCCGCGTCAGGCCGGGCTGGTGATCAGCCCATGGCTGTCGGCAAAATTGGCCAGCAAGGCCATTTGCGGCATGTTGCTCAGGTTGAGCATTGCCAGGGGTTCATCACCCTCGCTGTTACTGAAACCATGGGTGGTCCAGGCCGGAACCAGTAGCACATCGCCGGGCCCGACCGTTACAGGCTGGGCGTCGCCGAGGGTCAGGCTGCCGTGGCCGGACTGGATGATGAACAGATGCCACCAGGCGTGGGCATGCCCTTTGAGCCCGACACCGGGGTTGAGCCATTGCATGGCCATGGCCATCCCGGGTGTCACTTCGCAGCCCATCAGGCTGGGAGCTGATGCGAGGGCAACGATGTCCACATCGTCGCTTTCGAGGGACTGACGCATGCCCGCCAGTTGCGCGTTGCTCCAGACTTTCGGGCTGAGCGGACGATGATGCAAACTTCGCCGAAAGTCCTTGTAGGAAAAGAATTCGCCCCTGATACCGCTCATGTAATCCTGCCTGTTATCAATAACTTTTGTTGGCCAACACTAGTTGAGCAACCTTTCCCTGTAAAGTTATATAAGCAGCACTTACAACGCCGAAGGTCGCAATGCAGCAATCATGTCCACTTCAATTGCCGCGTTTTTCGGTAGTTGATAAACGCCGATGGTGGTACGGGTATGTTTACCCGCTTCGCCCAGCACACGAGTGAATACATCGGACGCACCGTTGGCCACTTCGCTCAGGTCGACAAAATCGGCGGTGGATTTGACGTACACCGTCACCCGCAGCAGCGATTTGATCTTGTCCAGCGAGCCGATCGTATCGACGATCAACGCCAGCCCGCGCATTGCGCTGATGGCCGCCGCAGCCTGGGCATCGATCAGGTCCAGTTCCAGGCCAACCCGGCCGGGATAATGGATTCTGCCGTTCATGCGCGGCACCAGACCGCTGACGTACAGTTCATCGTGATGGCGTATCAGCGGCGCGTAATGGCCACCGGCGGTGTTTTCACCATAGATGTCATAGTCCATCTGCTTGGCCAGCGCGATAAAACGCTCATCACAGGTCTGCTTTTCTAAAATCATCGACTTCACCCTCTGAATCACTACTACAAAATTTTTCCGTCAACCGGCCAAGGCCAGCGCGGTGACTTCGATCCGCGACTCGATGGCCTCGGCCAGTCGCTGCAAGTCGTCACTGAGCTGCGGGTAATCGCGGTTGAACAACACGATGTGGCCGACAAACGCGGTGTTGTCCTGCACCAGTGCGGTCACCGAGTCGCCGATCTGCTTGGCGTAGGACGCCTCCAGCAGTTCGATGCCCAGCGCAGCGGCCAGCGCCTTGATGTCCGGTGCCGAACGTAGAATGCCGCCGGAAGGCGAGCGCAACAGGCGAATCCCGCAATGACCGCGAGCAACCGGCACGTGTGGCCGGACGCGGCCCTCCACTGCCCAGCGCACCCAGCGTTCCCATGGATCAAAATTGATGAATGCCTCACGGGCCAGATCCCAGATGTGCATGCCACCGGGGCGCATATTGGTTTCCACGGCAGAACTCAGGCCGTCGCTGCGCAAGAACACTTCGTTGTGCCAGGCACCGTTATTGGCCGACACCAGTGCCGCCATGTGCTGCCCCGCCGCCATCAGGCGCGTCTGCACCTCGGCGGACAACGGCGCCGGCACCACTTGCTGGATCTCGGCGCGGTAGGCGCCTTCGGTGGTGGTTTTCTCGGTGATCCAGGTGCTGCCCGCGACGTCATCCCAACTGTATTCACGGGCGTTCTGAATCAGCTCTTCGAGGACGATGCCGCCTTCGCGATAGGGCTTGAGTGCCTGCCAGACGTCGTCGCACTCCGCTGGGTGATGGATCACCCGACAGCCCCGACTGGCGCCTTCGCAAGCGGGTTTGATGAAGGCTTTGCCGCCGAGAGCGATGACCCGTTCACGCAATTGCGCGAGGCTGTCGATGCGCATCGATACCACTGGGCGATAGTCCGCCGGAGCTGAATCGGCGCTGGCTTCGAGTTGACGGAAGATCTGCTTGTCGAGCCCGGCCCGCGCTTCTGCCGGGGCAATGCCCGGCAGGTCAAAATGCTTGGCCAACGCCGCGCCGAGTAACACGCCGCGATCAGAAAACGGCAGCACGCCCAGCAACTTCCACCGGTCGGCACTCAGGCAATCGGCGACCAATTGCACTGAGTCGGATACGTCCTGCTCGGCAAATGACGTGGTGCAAACATGATCAGCCACCCGGTGATCGTCCGGGTGAATCTGCTCGACCAGCAACACCAGCCGCGCGTGGTACAGGCGATGGCACAACTCGCGCAGCTTCTGAATATCGTTGACCCGGTTGCCGTTGTAACCGACCACCACCATGCAAGACGTCGTGTTCATAACTACCTCTGACTGCGTGTAGGTAAACCACTGAATCAATCGTGCAACGCTGCGTTGGAGCGACGGACCATCCAGTACCAGGCGAGAATCCCGGCCGCGCCGAGCAAGGCCAGCAACAGCGCGTTGTACGGCGCCGGCACCACGCGCATGACCAGCACGGTCAAACCCGCGCCGACGCCCAGCGAGACTTCTTTGACGAACATGTTGTTTTGCTTAACCGAGAAGTAGTCGAGGTAGCTGAACGCGCACTCGGCGATCGACAGCAGCGCGACCCAGATCAACGCGCCGAGCAAGGTCTCGACATGGAATGCGGAAGGCGTCGACAGCACGGCGAAGCCACCGACGATGATCGTAATCACGGTGACTACCTTGAAGCGGCCGGTGCGTTCGATCAGGTTCATCACCGGCACTTGGGCGAACACCACCACCGCGCTGTTGACGATCAGCATCAGGCCGTACCAGGTCGGCAATTCACCAGTCTTGAGCAGGATCGCCTGAGGCAGGATCGAGAACACGCCGAACAGCTTGATGCCCATGATGATTCCGGCGATCACCCATGGCAGTTTGTTGCGCCAGCCACTGCCTTCCTGAGTTGTCGGACGGGCCACGCTCGGTTCGATACTGAACTTCGCGCCGAGGGCAATCGGCAGGCACAGCAGCACGAATGCCGCAGCGCCGAGGAAAAACATGGTTGGGGTGAGCAGCGGCGACAACAGGATCAGCCCCGCCACCAGACTGCCCATGTTCATCGCGACCCGGTTGTAGGCCGCGCCTTCCTTGGTTTGCGCCGCTTCACTCTTGATCAGGTAACCGGCAATCGCGATGCCGTAGGCGAACAGCGCGGCGGCAAACATCACCATTCCTTGATTGCTGGTGAGTGCCAGCAGCACCAGGCCGAGACTGGCGCACAGCAGCGTCACGCTCAGCGAGCGGCGACCGAGAATCAGCAAAGTCAGCGGCAGCAGTAACAACAAGGCGCGGTAGCCGAGGGCGAGGATGCTGTTGGTGGCAGTGTCGAGCCAGACGTTGGCCTTGCCCAGCACCGCGAACAGCGACACGGCGGTGATCATGCGGATCACGAACAACCGCACGTTGATTACCGGTTTGGCGACGGCAACCGTTGTTTCAATACTCATTGCAAAACCCCTTACCACCACAATCGAAAAGTCTGTAAGGCGATGGTAGAGACGCGCACATGTTCCGGTCAGAGCAAGTTCGTATAGAATCCAACGAAGTTTACTGTCGGAGAGACCAGTAAAATGCAGGTTCAACGCGCCGTGATCGCCGCGATCGAGTTCCAGCCGGGTGTGCCGCTGGTGCAGCAGATCGTCGATGAACTGTCCCGGGCCATCAGCACTGGCCGCCTGCCCCACGGCGCCAAGCTGCCGCCGATCCGCGAGCTGTCCGAGCTGATGAACGTCGGCAAGTCGACGGTGGTCGACGCCCTCGACCGCTTGCGCGCCAAAGGCCAGGTTGTGTCGCGTCAGGGTTCGGGGCATTACGTGCACCGCGCAAGCAGCTCGATGCCTGGAGGCAAAGGCCCGGATCTACAACCTCAGGACACCCTCAGCGTGGTGCGCCGCGCCCTGTTGCTGGACAACGGCGCGCTGCGTCCCGGCTGCGGATTTCTGCCGTCCTCGTGGCTACCCGCCGAAGAACTGCTGAAAGCCGTGCGCGGCACCTTGCGTGCGACGACGCTGCGCATGGGTGAGTACGGCGTTGCCGGCGGCTATCCGCCGCTACGTCAGGCGCTGCGGGTGAAGCTGGCGACCTTCGGTATCGAGGTGCCGGTCGATCAGATCATCACCACCGCCAACACCATGCAGGCCATCGACCTGCTGATGCGCCTGCTGATCAAACCCGGTGACACCGTGGTGCTCGACGACCCGTGCTACTTCAACCTGCACGCCAATCTGGCGCTGCACGGAGCCAAGGTCGTCACCATCCCGCGCGACTGCGATGGCATGGATCTGGACGCGTTCGAGCAGTTGGTCATTACCCATAAACCGGTGCTGTACATGACCAACAGCACTTTGCATAACCCGACCGGTCACTCGTTCTCGCCGGCGCAGGTCTACCGACTGGTGGAGTTGAGCCACCGCTACGGCTTCCACATCGTCGAAGACGACTTGTACTGCGACATCCAGCAACGCCGCACGCCGCGACTGGCAGCGAGCGGGCTGGACAACATCAGCTACGTCTCGGGATTCTCGAAAACCCTGACCGCCAACAGCCGGGTCAGCTACGCAGTGCTGTCGCCAGCCCTCGCGGCGCGGATGATTGCGCTGAAGATGGCCTGCGGTGGCGTTACCTCGGAACTGGCCGAGCAAATCACCTGCACCATGCTCAACGACGGCAGCTACGCCAAACATGCGCGGCGCACCGTGGATCGTCTGTACGAGTCCAACAGCCGGGTAGCGAGCTGGCTGGTCGAGGCCGGTTGCTCGGTGTCTTCGTTGCCGGGCGAAGGCCTGTTCATCTGGACCCGCCTGCCCGCCGGCAAAAATGCCGAAAGCCTTGCCCGACGTGGTCTGGAAAATGATCTGGTGCTGGCACCGGGAACCCTGCTGAGCAAAGCCGCAGACGCCAATAACCACCTGCGGTTCAACGTGGCGCACAGTGATCACGTGCAGGTGCGAGAGCGGTTTTTCCGGTTGTTGGAGACTGAATAGCGTTCAGTATCAGCCAACAACAAAAAAGCCCCACTTCGATTGCAAAGTGGGGCCTATGCCATTTGCGCAAAAAACCTAAACAGCGCCAAGCCGCTCGACCATGTCAGGAAACTTCCCGACCAATCTGATCAAAAGGGCCGCTTGGGCATTAGGCTTCGACTTCTCTTGCTCCCAGTTCCTGAGAGTGCTGGGGCTCGTCCGGATTCGCTTGGCGAACACCGCTTGGGACATATGCAACTTCTCCCTAAGCGCAACGATTTCCTGCGCACCAACCTCAAGGACTGGCTTGTCCTCAATCGTCGTATTTCGCAAGGTAATCTTGCCTTCGCGTTGAGCTGCCATCTCATCAACGCCCTGCATCAACTCTGCAAACAGGTCGCGCTTTTTCATTGGGTACCTCGTGTTTTCAACTCTCTTTCTATCGGCGAACTATAAGCAGATTGCGCATAGACAAGATATTAAAAAATACCCAAGCCAGATAAACATTTACCCAATAAAAAACCCCGCGCATCTCACGATGGCGGGGTTTTTACTGTTGCTGCAACCTTACGGCGCGTACGTCAGCAGCAACTCGGCTGGCACCTTGAAGTCCAGGGACATCATGACGCTCAACGCAGTGATGGTGAAGATCGAGAACACGAACAGCTTGCGTGCCCAGACCGTGTCATCCACCGCTTTGTAGCCGGTCCAGGCCATGTACAACCAGTACATGCCCATGGCCGCGGCCACTGCGAGGTAGCTCATGCCGGCATAGCCGCTGAAGGTCAGCATCAAGGTCGCCACGAGGAACGCCAGGATGTAGAGCAGGATGTGCTTCTTGGCCACTTGAATCCCGCGCTTCACTGGCAACACCGGAATCGATGCAGCCAGATAATCGTTGAAGCGGAAGATCGCGATGGCGTAGGAATGCGGCATCTGCCACAAGCTGAACATCACCAGCAGGGTCAGCGCGGCCATGTCGAAGCTGTTGGTTACGGCCACGTAACCGATCACTGGCGGCATGGCGCCCGACAGACTGCCCACCAGCGTGCCGTGAACCGACTTGCGCTTGAGGTACAGGCTGTAGAAGCCGACGTAGATAACGAAGCCGATTACGGCGAACAGGGCAGCCAACGGGTTGGCCACCTTGTACAACAACGCAACGCCGAGAACACCCAGGACGGTCGCATAGATCAGGGCCAGTTTCAGGGAGATCAAGCCCTGAACCAGCACGCGGTTCTTGGTGCGTTCCATCTTGATGTCGATGTCGCGGTCGATGCAGTTGTTGAACACGCAACCGGAGGCGACGACCAGGGACGTGCCGATCATGGCTGCCAGAAACACGGCCAGATCGACATGCCCTTTCGAGGCCAGGAAGAACCCGCCTGCCACAGAAAGCACGTTACCGAAAATGATCCCCGGTTTGGTGATTTGGATAAAGTGCTTGAGCGACATTCGGGTCTACCTCACTTCGCCATCATGTACGTGTGGATGCTGAACATGATCCACAGCGACAGGCCAACCAGCAGCACGATCACAATCGCGGCGAACACGAAGGCAATCACGTTGTTACGTTGCGCAGCCGAACGATCCAGGTGCAGGAAGTACACGAGGTGAACAACTACCTGGATCACGGCGAAAGCCAGAACGATCATCAGCGTGATCGACTTCGGCAACGACGGGTACATCACCAGCGCAAACGGAATTGCAGTCAGGATTACCGACAGGATAAAACCGATCGCGTAAGACTTGACGCTGCCGTGGCTGTCGTCGTGGCTGTCATGGGAGTGTGCATTAGCCATTACAGGGTCCCCATCAGATAAACAACGGTGAATACGCAGATCCAGACCACGTCCAGGAAGTGCCAGAACAGGCTCAGGCAGCTCAGACGAGTCTTGTTGGTTGCGGTCAGGCCGTGCTTGTTGACCTGGTACATCATGATGCCCATCCAGATCAGACCCGCCGAAACGTGCAGACCGTGGGTACCGACCAGGGTGAAGAACGCGGACAGGAAGCCCGAACGGCTAGGACCGTAGCCCTCGGAGATCAGCAGGTGGAACTCGTTGATCTCCATGGCGATAAAGCCAGCGCCGAGCAGGAAGGTCATGAACAACCAGCCCAGAACCTGCTGCTTCTTGCCTTTGAACAACGCCAGCATGGCGAAGCCGTAGGTGATCGAACTGAACAACAGCAGAGCGGTTTCGCCCAGCACGTATGGCAGTTCGAAGATGTCGTGGCCCGCCGGGCCACCCGCTACGTTGTTTACCAGTACCGCGTACACCGCGAAGATCGACGCAAACAGAATGCAGTCGGTCATCAGGTAGAGCCAGAAACCGTATACGGTCATCTCGCCCGAATCGTGGTGATGGTCATCGTGCCCATGTTCACCATGGGCGTGTCCAGCATTGGTCACTAAATTCGACATGGTTTAAGCCTGTTCCAACGAGGTTTCAACACGGGTGGCGGAAGCCGGGATTTTCCCTGCCGCGACCAGACGCTTGTGCTGCTCGGCTTCGATACGCTCGATCGTTTCAACCGGAACCATATAGCCCTGGTCGTCACGTGCAGCGTGGATCACGAAGTACACAACGGTGCCGACCAGACTTGCGATCGCCAGCCACCAGATGTGCCAGATCATCGCGAAACCGAACACGGTCAGCAGTGCGCCCATGACCACACCGGTAGCGGTGTTGTTTGGCATGTGGATCGGCTCGTACTTGGCCGGAGCCTGGTACGCAGTACCGTTTTCCTTGGCTTCGGTGAACGGGTCGATGCAGTCAGCCTTAGGCAGCACAGCGAAGTTGTAGAACGGAGGTGGCGACGAGGTCGACCATTCCAGAGTGTGCGCATTCCACGGGTCACCGTGATCGCAGATGTTCTCTGGCTTGTTGCGGTCACGCACACTGACGTACAGCTGAATCAGTTGGCAGGCGATACCGGCAGCAATCATCACCGCACCGAACATGGCAACGTACAGGTACGGTACCCACTCAGGGTTGGTGGTGGCGTTCAGACGACGGGTCATGCCCATGAAGCCCAGTGCATAGAGCGGCATGAACGCGACGTAGAAGCCCGAGATCCAGAACCAGAACGCTGCTTTACCCCAGCCTTCGTGCAGCTTGAAGCCGAACGCTTTC
>NZ_JBIUXX010000040.1:0-57163 GCF_044744235.1 Pseudomonas sp. NPDC087346 | reverse complement strand
GCCCACCTACTTAGCAAGCGGAGCCCATCATGGACAAACGTGAAGAACTCTACCGCGGCAAAGCCACATCGGTTTACAAGACCGACGACGCTGACCGTTTGATCCTGCTGTTCCGCAACGACACTTCGGCGTTCGACGGCAAGCGCATCGAACAGCTTGACCGCAAAGGCATGGTGAACAACAAGTTCAACGCCTTCATCATGCAGAAGCTCGAAGCAGCCGGCGTGCCGACTCAATTCGACAAACTGTTGGCCGACAACGAAGTGCTGGTGAAAAAGCTCGACATGATCCCGGTCGAATGCGTCGTGCGTAACTACGCCGCCGGTAGCCTGGTCAAACGTCTGGGTGTGGAAGAGGGCATCAAGCTCAATCCGTACACCTTCGAGCTGTTCCTGAAGGACGACGCCAAGGGCGACCCGTTCATCAACGAATCCCACGTCGTGGCATTCGGTTGGGGTACCGCCGAGCAACTGGTCCGCATGAAGGAACTGTCGCTCAAGGTCAACGAAGTGCTGACCAAGCTGTTCGACGACGCTGGCCTGCTGCTGGTGGACTTCAAGCTTGAGTTCGGCGTGTTCAGTGACGGCTCGATCGTCCTGGGCGACGAGTTCAGCCCGGACGGCTGCCGTCTTTGGGACAAAGATACCAAGAAGAAAATGGACAAAGACCGCTTCCGCCAAGGCCTCGGTGACGTCATCGAAGCCTACGAAGAAGTGGCCAAACGTCTGGGTGTACCGCTTTAATCGACGCAAGCATCTGATAGCACGGAAAAAAATTGCAAAAGGGGGTTCGCTTCCGGCAAAAGTGTTGTTATGATGCGCGCCGTTGGAGAGATGCCAGAGTGGCCGAATGGGACGGATTCGAAATCCGTTGTACCTTCACCGGTACCTAGGGTTCGAATCCCTATCTCTCCGCCATTATTGAAAAAGACGAAGCCCCCGTAATCATTGATGATTACGGGGGCTTTTTCGTTTATCAAGCTTTGGTTAGGGCAAATTTAGGGCATAAGAGGCTTCTGTGAGGCCGTCTCAGGCTGCTATAGATCCTCCGTTTATCGGCCATGGCACTTCTTGAATTTTGTTCCGCTGCCGCACCAGCAGGGCTCATTGCGCCCCGGAATTCGTGCTGGTCGTTGAGATAACGCGGACGATGAGGTCGTTAGTTCAATGGTCCGGCAGCTCAGTGCTGCCGCGTCCGCTTTTATTTCATCCGAAGTCACCTGCTCACGCTGAATCCAGTACGTCGTTGCATGGGAGTACTGACCCTGATCACTTACTCCAAAAACAATCAGCATAACCTTCTCGACATCGAGGGATTCGGCTGCGACTTGTGCTTTGAACTGAGCAGCTGAGATGTCAGGAGTATCGCCACTGCGATGCATCCAAAACAGCATTCCCACGTCAACGCGTAATGCAAAGTAACGGTGTTTATGCTGACGAAGGCTCCTTCTCAAAGGTTCAAGCTGCTGAGCCAAGTCCTTGCGACCTTCAAAGCTAAAATCACGCAGACGGTTATCAGCCTCAATCCAACCAGAGGCTCGAGTCACATTTAGAGCTGCGAGTAACCTTTGCAGTTCGTTTGGAATATCTTGTCTAGGTGGCTGCTTTTGTTCCCAATCGTGGGTGCTGAAATAATCATCCACAATGGAGCTCATACCATCCATGGTAATTAGAGTTGCCCCTTCTTTCAGTTGTCGTCGCACGGTTTCGCAGAAGCGATTATTCTCAATGTATGACCCTAGATGATCGAATTCGTCAAATAGGAATACCTCTTTGATCCCTGCAGCTTCCTGGCGAATACTTAAATAATGCATTAGCGCTCCGGTTCCAGGAAGAAAACGGTTGAGCACGAGCAACTCATCAATGGCTACGGATATAAATGGATGTTTGCCCAAAATGGGGCTTATCCCTGTCAGCTGTTTGCTGCCAGTGGAAAAAGGCGAATAAGACTCTACGGTCAATCCTATGGGTAATACTAGCCAGTAGTCGGAAAGACGGATTCTAGCCACCTCTTCGTACCGGCCATCCTTGAATTCGTATATTGGCACTTCGTCCGCTGAAGCGAGGTACTCAATAAACCGCTGACATTGATCGTAGGCTTTCACGACCAAGTCACGCACTGCCCTTGCGTGGCGCTCGAAACTCTCGGCGGGTGATGCAATGGTCGCGGCTGCGCCTGACTTCGCCTCAATTACAGCTAGTACTCCATCGAGCATGACCAAG
Organism: Pseudomonas sp. NPDC087346; assembly: GCF_044744235.1. Taxonomy (NCBI): domain Bacteria; kingdom Pseudomonadati; phylum Pseudomonadota; class Gammaproteobacteria; order Pseudomonadales; family Pseudomonadaceae; genus Pseudomonas; species Pseudomonas sp. NPDC087346. The sequence goes on along the minus strand of NZ_JBIUXX010000040.1, from coordinate 54,941 downwards.
GTGTCGTTTTCGAACCACTTACCATTGCGACGGTAATACACCTCGTTCAGAATTTTTGCGCCTTTTAGCTGGCGACCAAAAATTTTTACAAATGAGCTTTCACTCCACTCCTTCTGGTTTTGTTTGAATTTTTCGGAATATTCGGGATCTCGAACTAAAAGGTTGTAAAGAATCGCACGGTACGCGGCATCGCGGGCAAAACTTGGATCGGTTAGGTAATGAGCGCCGTCTAATTTGATCAGCGGTTTTTTGCGTGCGGGTAGCGTACGAAATGGAGTTCCTGAGTAATCTCCGGGAGCATAGAACTCTGTTTCTTCAGCCAACTCGTATGAGAGATCATCTAAAAGAATATCCGGGAGTTTGGTATGGTGCCGGGCGTTGCAGATGCCCCCTTGAAAAAGATCAACGAATGCAGCACTAGCTGAGGCGGCCTCTTTCGCACGCTCGGCTCTCCACTGCTTCATGCCTTCTTCCATTGATTTTCCGCGAGACTGCACAAACTGTTGCGCATTATTCATGGAGCTTTCAATTGCACGAGCGGCCTTGTCGTGTCCCATGCGTATTGAGTTGGCTAGCGCTTGTATGCCGATTGCTACTTCGTTAGCCCCTACACCATAGGTGTGTAGAAGGGCATCATTGTGTGGTTCAAGGGCGAAGCTAAAAAACTCTTCCTCCAATACCTGGTAGCGTCCTCCTCGAATCAATACCCACGTGGTTAGGGCATGAAACATGAGATCCTTCGTTCCAGGTCCATACTCGGTTTCGGAGGTTTCCGAGGCGATTAGCATCGTAGCGATCATTGATGCCATTCTCAGCTCGGCGGCGACGAGAATGATCTCCGCGCAGATAGCCTCATCGAGTGCGGTATCGACTTGCAGCGGAGTCGTCGCCAACACGGCATGAACGTATTCAAGAAGGAATTGGGCTTCATCAACGTTAAGCTTTGCTAAGGATTTTGCCGTCTTGTTTGGTGCGTCTTCGTCAGACCTCGTGATTCCGCCAAACAGTAGACCTGCGTAGATATAACCCAGCAAATCCTTGGGAGGTTGAGTCGTAATCAGTTGCCGCAACCTCAGCGCCAAAGTTTTTAAACCGTTCAACGCTTCTGATACGTGTGTTTCAGAAAAAGCATTTTCACTTGAACTCATGGCGACGATCCTTGGCAACGTTCGAAGATCAGAACATTACATCAATTAAACGCAGTCCATATCGGGCCTATGTTCAATCTGTTCTAAATCCCAGCATCTTCGAGACGATACCCGCCATGCTCTTCGTGTCCTTCGGTATCCATCTCCCGTAGTGCTTTCGCACCATCGTTGTATCGGCGTGCCCTAGCTGCCTAGCCACCCATTCGACCGGAACGTAGCTCGAAAGCATCTGGCTGGCAAAGGTGTGGCGACATTGGTTCGCCCCGCGATGACGGACTTCCGCCTTTTTGAGATGAGCGGTGAACCAGTTGCTCAATGTCTTGCCGCTCCAGAGTAAGCCACTGGTGGAACTACGGAAAAGGAACTTCACTTTCATTTTCTTGGAGGTGATGTTGTCGCGTTGGATAACCGTGATCTCTTCGGCTTGTGCGTCCTTGGCAGCAGCCACAATCTCCCGCATAAGTTCGAGGGCAGGGTCTATCAGCTCAACGACTCTTACCCTTGAGCGTTCCTTGGGAACTTTGAATTCTCCTACGACCAATGCCCGCCGGACGTGTACCAGGCCAGCTTGGAGGTCGACGTCTTCAGCGGCCAATCCGATAAGCTCGGACAGAGAGAGCCCGGCCCAGCAGTTGAACTCAATCATTCGGGCATCATCTCGCCGGGCGGGGTCCGCTTTACCAATCAACTCGATCTCGGTGCGACTGAAGGGGTCAGCGTGCTCGAGATCGACGTCCGCCCCGACGTTGCTGATCCGGTCAAGTGGGTTGGCTTTCAGTATTCCGTCACCGAATGCGTCGGCCCAGACTCCGCGAACGACAGTGAAAATGTCGTTCACTGTCTTCGGAGCCAAGCCTTGCTTCAGCAACTGCGCTTGAAACAACTCGATGTCGCTCTTGCTGATGTCGACGATCCGACGCTTACCGAATTTCTTCTCTACATGTACTGCTTTGCTCACGTAGTTTACGACGGTGCTTGAAGCTTTGAGCGCACGCTGAACCTCTAACCAGCGATCAATACCTTCCTTCACTGTACGCTTCAGCGACGGGCCGCCAGCGCCAGTGAACATTGCAGCCCTGGGAGATTTCGGAAAGTGTGCCGCGTAGTCGAAGCGACCCTCTTTGATTTCAGCGAGGATGGTCCGACGCTTGTTATCCGCATAGGCAATAGCGGCCTTGTTTACCTTTGAGATTCCTTCCAGTGGTTCCCGGCACCGTTGGCCGTTGAAGATGAACCAGATACGCAACTGCTTGCCGTTCATCTCAACGCCGGTAGGCATCTTATCGATCATGGTTTCCCTTCCATCCAGCGCTCAATGGCTGCGCGGTTGTAGACGATTACGTTGGCCGGGTCATACCGCCAGTGTTTGCCTTCAAGCCACAGGCCTCGGGTGCGGTACTTGCGGACTGCTTCGGTGCTCAGGCCGAAAACCGGGTACAGCAAGTCTTGGCGGAACCAGGCGCCCGGTGTGATGTGAAAGTCAATTTTCTCTGCTGCACTCATTGTGATTTCTCCGCTTCTCGCCGGGCGATACCTTCGGCTTGGCGCTGCTTGCTGCATTGTTGATGGTTGCCATGTGCTCGCGAGGTGTCGCACTTGTCGCAGATGGTTTGTAAGTCGAGTGGTGGCATTTGCCCTCGGCGAATTCGAACCTTTCGGCGTATCACTGTCATGTGGTCACCGGAGCAAGAAGGGCTGCCATGGCAAGCGCTTTATCACGCAGCTCAATCGTGTCTCTTTCGAGTTTTTTACCAGTGCGGAAGGCGGCGAACGTCTCGGCGGCAATCCGAAGCTTCTCGGCGATGTTGAGTAGCGTCTGGCGTTCGGTTTCGCCGAGTGACGGTCCTTCTTGAAGATGCTTGCTGAATCGCACCAGTCGGGCGTGGTCAGCCTTAATGAAGTCGAGGGAAGCCTTCAATTCGCCAATGGTCTTTGCGCTTTCAGCGCGTTGGATCTCATCGCTTTCTTTTATGCCTGCGGACATACCGTCGTTATGCCCCATGAAATAACCGGCCCAGACAAGTAGTCCGGCCAAGACGATCAGGGCGATGAGTGCGCAGATTTGGATTGCAGTCATGTGCTGTGTACCTCAGTAGATCCCTCCGCAGGGATACTTGGTGAGAGGCCGGCGGAGGGGTGTTGGATGGGTGGGTTAGCCCAAGTTAAAATTGCCGATAGTCAATTGCGCGCCGCCCCCGACTTCGTGCTGCACGACTTCCTTAAATTCTTGTGCCAAGTCTTCGCGAAGCTGTTCTTCTCCAATCCAGCGCAGGCGCAGCAGGGGTTTGTCCCCGCCGGTGAGAACGGCTACACGCAGGCGGATGATCTGGACTTTCAGCCCTTCATATGGCTCGACCGTGAACAGGAATTCAGCGGGCAATCCTTCTGAGGACTTGGCCTCAATCTGGTCCATCGCTGAACGAGAGGCGCTTAGGTCGCCGACAATGTGTTCGCTCTTGCGTGCTTGCTCGATGCTGATGGAGCGGATGGCACTCGCGGCTTTACGCAAATCGATGGGACTGTCATCGGCCGCGAGGGCTTGGAGATTCGATGCCCAATCCTCAATCCAGTCGCTGAGTTCTTTCTGCGCGAACTGAATGGAGGCTGCACGCTCCAGTGCCCGGAACGCAGCAGTTTTTCTCAAATTCAGGGTGGCGGTGAAGTCGCCGTGCCCTGGTGACTTGGTGTCGCCCAGGTTGAAAATGACTGTGCACGACATTGCCTCGGCGTCCACAAAACCAGACGCGACAACCTCGGCGCTTTGCGTCATTACGTAATTGCCGAAGTCCAGCAGCGAATGAGTGGTGAGCGCGCCGCGGAACCGGCTACGAGCAGCTTGAAATTTCTCGATGCTGTGGATCTTCTGGTCAGACGGCAATACTAGCGCTGGGGTGAAAGTATCCAGCGGCTTGGCATAGGCCAGTACGGCGGTGTCCTGAATCAACTGAATTGCTTTGGCTTCCATTGAATCGACTTCCTTTGGTGAGAGGTTTGGAATCGAACGGTTTAGGACTTCGCGTGAATCGGCGCGTCGTCGCGGTTGAATAGCTGACCGGCGCGGGGGGCTTCGGCGAACAAAGTCAGGCGCCCGCCCTCATTGACGTGCATCGGGGTGTCGAGGGTGGTGTCCTCGGTACGACTGCCGCGCTTGGTCGGCACCTTGTAGGCGAGCTTGTGATTGATGGTGACTTGATGACTGTTGGCGATCTGCTTCAAGGTGAAGGTCAGCGTGACCGAGCCGACCTTACCGTTATCAACAACTCCTGATGCCACTTCAGAAAGGGCGTGACCGATCTGATTGGCGAAGACGCCTGCGTTGAGTTCGCCGATGAATTCGGCCGTATCCGTAGGTTTCATGTGCTGTGCCTATTGATGTGCGATTTGTTTGCCTCTGGACGGCAGAGGCGACCGTTGAAATCAAGCCGCTTGCTTCGCCGCTTGGGCGTCGAGGAACTCGGCCAGGTCGTGCAGGTACACCACTCGTTGAGCGCGAGCCGACCCGTGCAGCCGCTTCACGACCAGCGCGATACGACCTGCCTTGATCTCGGCCAGTAGGTAGCGGTCGGTGCGAATGTGTGCGAAGTACTGTTCCCGAACTGCCGCCAGGGTCGGGCATGGAGTAGCGAACTGACGTCGCAATTGTTCAAGTGTGTTGCTCACGCTGCGTTCTCCCCGAACCCCTCCGATGGGGGCAGCAACTTGAAGCGAATCAGCTCGGCGAGGCCTTCCTTACTTTTGCCCATTGCAGCCGCACAAATGTTGCCCTTGGCGTCAGCCACCACCGCGCCGAATGGGTACTCAGGCGAGTTGGTCGGAGTAACGTAGGCGACTTGCCCGTCAAGGATCACGTTGTTGACGCAGCGAAATACCTCGGCCAGCTCGGTGCTTAGTACGGGCATGCTTTCCAGTAATTGGATGGCTTCCGTCGAGGCGCCAACGAGCGTTGCGCGGCTGACTACCCCCGGGCAGTTCAAGTAGATCGGGATCAGCTTCAGGGCGCCGAGGGCTTGCGTGTAGGCATTGAGGTTGTTGGTTTTCATGCAGCGGCGTCCTTTTTGGTAATGATGATTCCTAGCTTCTTGGCCAGCCATTCGATCCCTTCTTCTTTCACCATCACCACGGAGTAATGACGGCACTTGTTGAGGGACGGAATCACGGTGCTGCGCGGATCCGAATACAGATAGCCGCGATCACGGTGCTGGCTGGCTAGATCGCCACTGCTGTTGAGAATGCCCAGCTCGCGCAACCTGGTGCGGAAGGCGCGGGGCTTGAGTCCGAGCAATGCAGCGGATTCGTCCAGGGTGCGGTTTGTCATAACGCTGCCTCAGGCCGCCGCCGCACGGGTGTGCAGGGTGTCCACAATACGGTTTAGGTTGGTGAACAACTCTTCGAAGGGCCCATCATTCGGTAGCCAGATATCTCCCGGCGCGCGCACGACACCGTTTTCACTGCTGTGCTGGTTGACGGTGAGAGCAGCTATCCGCTCCATGTGAATCACCACGCCGCCACGCTTACGGATGAAGTCCGCTTCGTTTTCGAACCGCACGTCGCTGACTACAAAGCCGCGTGTTTCGTCGTGGGTGCGAGCGAGTAGGTCGAGGTTCTGTTCCGCAAGCAGCAGCCAGAGTTCGGGATGCACGTTGTTGCGACCCCACTCGGTGCCAAGTGATTGCATTAACTGGCGAGGGGATCGGCCGAGCCATGGCAGCGGCAGTTCCTTCTGAGCACCTTCGAAGTCGCAAGGGCTCAAGTTGAGGATGTGCATCAGACCGTCACGCAGTGGGTCAGCGAACGCGTAAGCCTGGAATCCATGGTGGCTTACCAGATGCTGCGCGGCGGTGTCTTTACCAGAGCGGGCGACGCCAGCGAGGCCAATTAATAGAGGCTTCATGCTGCATCACCCCCGAACGGTCCGCATCCGTGAGTGATGACATTTACTTTTGCCGGTGCTAAGCGAGTGCCAGGCGCGACGATTACCAGTAGGCCGGTGCGTTTTTGAATCTCTTTCACGGCTTCTGGGTTAGTGCAAGCTGATGGGTGTAGGTACACCGGGCAACGAGTGTTGCTGTGCTGTGTTGTTTGCATGTTCGTACTCTTTGGTGAGAGATTTACGATGCAAACGATACAAATACGTATTGATTCAGTCAATACGTATTTGAATTGATTTTTTCACGATGCAAAAAAAGCCCACATCGCTGCGGGCCTGTTTTGGGGTTATGTATTAGAAAATTTCTAGCTTCGAAAATACTACGCCACAAATGATTGCGTCGGCCCCTAACTCAATGATCGGCTCTGGCCATGCTGGATTCAGCGGTTTCAGAAACCGGCGGCTGCCCTCCATCACCAATTGCTTGAAAGTTGCTTCTTGGCTATCCATGAGCTTCGCAATCACAAGAGAACCATTTTCCGCATCTTTCGCGGGATCAACAAAGATGATGTCTCCGTCTCGAAAGGATCGACGTTCATGTTGATTGAACATGGATAGTCCACGTACTCGCAAGGCATAGCTTTGGCTGCTATGGGAAGCGGCGCATGGCAGCCATATCTCTGCATCATCAAGGGTCCTAACGTCTTCAATCTCACACCATGCGCCTGCCTGAACCCATGAGATGAGAGGGACGTAGCCTTTAATAGCTGGCCCAGGTTCAACGTTGGTCTCATTCGCAGATGGAGCGCCCTGATCAATCATCGGGTCTTTGTGTTCGCCTCCCTTCCAAAGCCAGTTGCTACTGACCTTCAAAGCTTTGCTGATCTTTTCGATATTTTCATGGCGTGGGCTGGTTACCGCGTTCGTCACAATTCTATGAATCGTCGGTTGCGGAACGCCGGAGCGTCGGCCGAGTTCGCCTTCTGACAGCCCCAATTCCTGCATGCGTTGGGCGATGCGGTCTCCGATCACTTTTTCTCTGCCTTGATTCAAAAACGTATCGCCGAGTGTATTGAATCATTCAATACGTTTGTGTATTGTGGCGACCAATGCGAAAGCGCATCGGTGAACGATATGACTATCCAAGAAATGCTTGCGGAGCTGCTGCGGTCTGGTTTGTCCCAGAGAGTTATTGCAGATCGCGTAGGAACAACACAGCCGACGATCAATCGCGCCGCGAAAGGTGCAGATGTTCGGTACGTAACGGGTAAGGCAATCGAATGCCTATACACCCAAGAGAAAGAAGCGGCCGATCTTAAGTCGGCAGCTTAAAAGGTGCTGAGCTGGGGCCTCTCACCAAAGAATCCCCCAGCCCAGCTACGACGATACACAGCACATGCACATCGGTCGTGGTCGTAGGATAGGGTTTACCCTGAGCTATGGCTACACCGTAAATAGGGGATTTACGGTTATGAGTCGCACAGATCTTTTGCCGGACGCTGGTCCGGTCCTGCCTCTACGCCAAGCGATCTATCGCGCTGGTCGTGACTATAAGGGCGGAATTACCGCCCTTGCCTTTGAAATGGTGTTGGACAACGACACCCTCCAGAAAAAACTCAAGCTCGATGAAGAACGCCGCTGGCTGAATCCAGATGAGCTTGAGGAAGTGATCAGGCTAACCGCTGATCCACGCCTGCTGGACGCATTGATGCGTCCAGCAGGTGCGGTTTGGTACCGGCCCGTGCCCGTACCGGCAACCCGTGATGCCTTGAAAGCGGTTGGTAAGCTACTCGGGGAAACCGGTGAATTCGTGGCCAAGATGCACGACGGCGCGGCGGACAACGTCTGGGAGCTTCATGAAGTCGTGGATCTCGAAAAGTACGGGATGGATGTGATTCGCGAAGTCCTTGGCATCATGGCCGGTGCTCGTCAGGCGATGGAGGATCGCATCAATGGCTGATGATATCGACCGCGCAAACGAGCAGGCGCAATACCTGCTTGATGTTGCTATTCATCGCAATCGCCGCGTGCCATCGAGCCGCGTCAGCGCGCAGTTCTGTGACGACTGCGACGAACCAATCCCGTTGCTTCGACAGCAGAAGGTTGAAGGTTGCGAGACCTGCGTCTCTTGTCAGGAGTTGCGGGAGGCCCGGCGATGAGTGAATCGGGCAAAGGAACAGCCATCGCTACATGGGCAAAGCGTTACATCAGTACTTTTGACTTGGCACTCGTATCGATTGATCCAGGTGAAAAAGCTCCGAAAGGCCTAGGGTGGAATAAGCCCGGAGGCTATATCACCGACGCCGAGACGGCCGAGGCGTTCTGGCAACGAAACCCAAATCACAATCTTGGCGTCGTATTGGGGCCGAGCCGCGTTTGTTCCTTGGATGTTGATGACGTTCAATGGACGCGACATGTTCTGTATGAACTGTTGGGTCTTGATCTTGATGCGATGGCAGTGGTGTTCCCAACCATCGTCGGGAATCCCCTGCGATTCCGGGTGGTGTTCAAGGTGCCGGAAGGCATCGAACTCACGCGTCACTCACTTTCATGGCCGAATGAAAAAGACCCTGACGGTACGATTTTCAAAGGGTTGATGGACAAGGCCAAGGCCGCGAAAGAGCAGGGTGATATAGCAGGAGAAGCTGCTGCACGAAAAGAAGCCGAGCCGTTCAAACGCTTCACGGTCTTTGAATTACGTGCGGGATTGGTGCAAGACGTATTCCCACCCTCGATTCATCCCGGTACCGGCAAACCCTATATCTGGAAAACCGCACCAAGTGCTACTGAGGGGCTGCCGACGCTGACCCACGAGCTGCTTACCATTTGGCAGAATTGGGAGTTTTTTAAGCGAGATGCTGAAGCTGCGTGTCCATGGGCGGTTGCGCCACCGAAGCCACCGGTCAAAGCCCAAAAGCGTCCTGCACTCGGTGGCGGCAAACGGCCCTCGGTAATTGATGAATTCAACCGTTGTCACGATGTTGCGGAGCTTCTTCGCGCCCATGGGTACATCAAGCGAGGCAATAAGTGGCTGTACCCTCAAAGCAGCACCGGTCTGCCAGGGGTAACGATCAGTGAGGGCAAGGTTTACTCGCACCACGGTGCTGATCCTCTCGCGAACGGACATCAGAACGACGCCTTTGAAGTGTTCTGCTTACTCGAGCACGGCGGCGACCAGTCGAAGGCTGTGAAGGATGCTGCGCGAATGTTGGGCATGCAACACGCCGCCCGTCCAGATCCGAATGATCTTCCCCCGACCCCATCGGGTGAATTGAGCGGACCGATCTCCGACGAAACATGTCTGTCCAGCGAGGCCGCTCCTGCTCCTGACGGGGGGGCGGGGGAGGTCATAACGCTGGACCACATTCTTCGTCGTTTTGCGTTGGTCGAGGGCACCACGCACGTGTGGGATTGCGACCAATCGAAGGTAATGAAGAAGTCGGCCTTCGAAGCTCGTGTGGGCAAGCCTCTGGCCAAAGCCTGGTTGGACGACACCGGAAAGAGGCTGATATCTGACGACCATGTTCGCGACATCGAGCAGGCGCGCCGCATGGCTGGGAAGAAAGGCGGCGCATTCGGGATGTCTCCAACCGATCGCTACGTTTACATTGATGGCACCAAAGACGTTTGGGATCGCGAAAAGAAGCGGCGTATAGCCGAGGGCGCGGTGAAAATGGCCCTGGGTGACACTTACCCGTTGTGGCTGAACAGCAGCGAGCGGCGCACCGTTGACGTTGAACACATTGTGTTTGATCCGACAATGACGAAGGATCCAGCGGTGTACATCAATACCTTTGACGGGTTGCCGCTTGAGCCAGTGAGGGATGACGCATCCTGTGCAAACCTGCGCTGGCTGATCTCATTTCTTTGTAACCATGATGAAGCCGCAACCGATTGGTTAACTCGCTGGCTGGCGTATCCGCTGCAGCACTTGGGCGCCAAGATGGACACCGCTGTGTTGATGCATTCGATTATGGAAGGTTCAGGCAAGAGCCTTTTGTTCGCTGACGCGCTCGGCATGCTATACGGCCAATACGCGGCGACTGTTGGTCAGACGCAGTTGGAAAGCAGTTTCAATGCGTGGCAAAGCCGCAAATTGTGGTCGGTCTTTGAAGAGGTTGTCAGTCGCGATCAACGTTACAACCAGGTGGGCAAGATCAAGCACTTGATCACTGGTAAAACGGTGCGGATGGAGTCGAAATTCATTAATGGCTGGGAAGAAGCCAACCATATGAACGCGGTGTTTCTCAGCAACGAGATTCTTCCGTGGCCAATCAGCGACAGTGATCGGCGAATGCTAGTCATGTGGCCTATGGAGACCCTGCCAGTAGCCCGGCAAAAGGCGATTGGTCGTGAGCTGGAACAGGGTGGGGTGGCGGCGCTCTACGGTTGGTTACTGTCGGTCGATCTAGGGGACTTCAACCAGCGCACGCGGCCACCATCGACCGAAGCGCGTGAGCGTTTGGTGGCCTTGAGTAGGGCGGGCTGGCAAACATTCTTGCACCTGTGGAAGTACAGTGAACTGGGCCATGGTCTTTGGGGGCCGTGTCTATCGACCGACCTTTATTCGTTGTTTCTCGAATGGTGCCAGCGCAACAAAGAGCACGTGATGAGTCAGACGAAGTTCTCTCTGTTCATCAGTTCCGAGGTGGATAAATCGCGAGCAATTCCTTGGACTGACGGCAATAACCGTCGCTTCGGCGCTTTTTTCTTTCCAGTGGATCTGGATGCTTCCCTGCCCCCATCACTCAAGGCGGCAGAGCTGGGCAAGCAGGTGGAAAACTGGCGGGCCAAGGCCAAGCTGGCGGGCTGGCACGTGGACAGCTGGGATCACATCAAGGCGCTTGCAGCATGACTATTTTCAAAAGTGTGTTGGGTGTGTTGAGTGTGTGTCGGGTTGATTTTGAATACCCCACACAATTTGAGCGCCCGAAATACATGCCTTCGCGGGTGTTGTGTGGGGTGTGTTGGGTTTTGTGTCGCGCACGCGCATGCATGACGTTCTTTGCAACGAATTCAACGGAAGGAATTTTTTCTTATGCGAAGACTGATAAACCCAACAAACCCAACAAACCCAACACACTCAACTCAAGTTTGATGGAAGCATTGAATTTAAAGGGATTTATCTGTGTTGGGTTTGTGTCGGGTTGCGGTTTTTCTGTGTCGGGTTGGGTTTTACGGGGGCAGAGCAATGATTGAGGCGATGGAGTTGTTGCTGAAACATTGGGGCGAGCAATGCCGACACGGCGGTGAAGCCGGAGGCATGGGTAGCCCGATGGCGACGATCATGGAGTGGGGCGGTTGTGCGCCGCGGGGCACACCCGGTTCTCGGATCCTTCTCGGCGGTGGTGCGGGTCCAGATGCAATTGCGCAGGAAATTGGTGCCGCCCTTTCCGAGATTGCCCGGCAAGATGGTCGGGGTGAAAGGTTGCAACAGTTGGCGGTTATGCGTTATGGCTTTGACCCTACACCGACATGGGCAGCGCAGATGCACGAGCTGGGCTACGTCTCAAAGGCGAAGCAAACCTACTACGATCTTGTGCACCGCCTTCATGTCCGACTCTTTGAGGTGCTGGCCGAGCGCAAGGACGCACGTAAGTGGCTTACCGTTGGTCGGGGCGCCTTACCTCAAAGTCTCCTCAAGGTTGCGTCAAAGTTGCGTCAAGTTGGATAACCGAAAATGCCCCCTTTTCGGTTCCGTACTCAGGGGGTAAAAAGTCCCCACGATATGGATTCTGCGCCTTGGCGCTTCCCCGAGCACGTGCTGTGCACTTCGTCCTGGCGTATGCCGCGACATTGGAAACCCTGCCCTCCGGCGGGGTTTTCTTTTTTGTGTTCGGCATGCTCCTTCACTTGAGGCACAACATGACAAATGAGCAGCAAGCGCTGGCAGAAATGCCGATCTGGTTGGTGATCGTCCTGGCTCTGGTCGGCGGCGTATCCGGTGAGATGTGGCGAGCAGACAAGGATGGTGCCCGGGGCTGGGCGTTGATGCGTCGGCTTGCGCTTCGATCCGGTGCCTGCATTGTCTGCGGAGTCTCGGCAATGATGCTGATGATCGCGGCGGGCATGTCGCTCTGGACGGCGGGCGCCTTGGGTTGTCTCACGGCAATGGCCGGTGCAGACGTTGCCATCGGCTTGTACGAACGCTGGGCAGCCAAGCGGCTTGGCGTGTGCGATGTCCCGCCGAATGGCGGCGGACCGGCCTGAAACCGCCGGGGACCCTGGGGTTATTCGGAGGGTACGGGGTCGGAAACCCGCGGGATCTTGCGACTGGCCGGTTTTTTCACGTTGGTTGACAGAGGTTGACAGAGGTTGACGGCCCTAGGTTGACAGGAGGTTTACATGACCGTTTTGAGCCGAACGGAATACGCGGCCAGCAAAGGTTGGTCCCGCCAGTACGTCGGCAAACTGGCCAAGCAAGGCCGATTGATTTACGCCTCGGATGGCAAGATCGATGTCGAAGCCACCGATCAGTATTTAGAAATGACGGGCGATCCAGCGCGCAGCAATTCGGGTACCCGAATCGCACCGGTCGCCACTACATCGGTCCAGCAGCCATGGATCGCTCCCGCACTTCCCACTCCCGCCCCTCAAGCTACGCCGGACTATCACCAGGCTAAAACACGGTTGGCTCTTGCGCAGGCTGAGAGGGCCGAAGCTGACCTTCAAAAAATCACCGGTGAGTTGGTTGATAGAGAAGTCGTCGACGAAGCTGCTTTTGCTACTGGGCGCATGACTCGTGATTTGCTTTTGAGCTTGCCACCCAAACTCGCCCCCGTGTTGTCGGCTATGACCAGCGCCTGGGACATTGAAAAGCACTTGCTTGGTGAGATTCGACAAGCGCTTGAAGAGGCTGAGCGCCTGTCTGCCGAAGACTTCAGCCACGCCTTGACCCTCGGGAACTGATCCTATGGACGCCAAACTTGCAGACGGTGCCGAGGTTTACCGGGCGGCGTACTTCCGTGGCCTGCGCCCAGAGCCTGAGCTGTGGGTAGATCAATGGGCTGACGAATACATGCGCATTCCGCGAGACACAGGTGCTGCTGAACCTGGACGGTACCGCACCTCCCGGACCCCATATGCTCGCGAGCCTATGCGTTGCCTGTCGCCGGCACATCGCAGCAAACGAGTAGTCACTATGGTGGCTTCGCAGTTAATGAAAACCCAGATTGCGCTGAACTGGATCGGTGGGCTGATCCATATGGCACCGTCAAATATCCTTACCTTGCTACCCAGCTTAGGCCTGGCCAAACGGGTGTCATCACGGATCGGAAAGACCATCAAAGCCACTCCTGTTTTACGTGAGCGAATCGCGACCGGTCGTGATGCAGTTAACACGATGGACACCAAGGAGTTTGAGGGCGGATCGCTGTATGTCACTACAGCTGGCTCTGCAGCAAACTTGTCAGAGTTGTCGGCTCGCTACATTTACGGCGATGAAATTGACCGCTGGGAAGTCGACATCGGGGAGGAGGGGGACCCCATCGAGTTGGCGGAGACGCGAGCGTGTTTAGGACTGAGATAAATACCAGGGTAGCTGTGAGGTAAACCCGAGATAGTCCGGGATTCGATGGTCCATGGTGGTATGGGGATTGTAATTGAGTTGCAGCCAGTGCAATTAGATATGACCCCGGTCTGTTGCTGGTGACCGGGGTGCAGTGTAGGCAGGTGAGGCTCTTTTGTTCCGGTGTCTACTCATCCAGCTGGGTGGTGAACAGGTCGCCCTGGTCACGAGCGATTACTGCCTGTCGCATCCTTTTAACCACCTTGTAAACAAACGCCAGCGAGATGTTGTGCTTCATGGCGATCTCACGATGGTTGCGCCCCTTCCACTCATCAAAAATCTGTTGATGCAGTTTAGAAGCCTGTACGTGAATACCTTTCGGCATGTACAGCTGCTGTCCGCCCCAAACCGTAGCCATCTGCATGGCTACCTCAATACCGTGTGCTTCGGCGAGTTCATCACTGACGTGAAGTGTTTCTTTCGCTGACTGGGCAACATGGTCTGCCAAGGTCTGGAGCAGCTCACCTGCTGTGCTGCTGGGCTCTTTCATACACCCTCCTTATTGGTCACACGGCTCTGCCATTGCTTCAAGTTTTCAATGACTCGGCTGGCCTGGACGGCGTTGAGCCATTGCAGTGCGGAGACCTTTGTCATGTTCAACACAAACTTACCGAGAGCTTCCTCGGAAGGATCGCGGACGGCACCCAGACCATGCAGCGTCAACCACAGTGAACGGATCTTCTTGGACTGCTCGTCGTTGGCCTTAGGCCGCTTTCCTGCCGAGTTTGGACGAACCTTAAAGCCCCGCTGCTTGAGCTGTTCCAAAACCTTCACCAGATTTGGAACGCTCAAGTCAGCGGTCGATGTCGCGCCGTCCAATCCCTTCATTCCAGCCAGCATCATTCGATAGGTGTCGTCATCCATGCGCAGCTCGCGCCGTGCAACATGAATCAGCTTGATGTAACGCAGTCGGTCTGGATTGGAAGACGTCATAGTGTTCATGTCATCCCCCCATTGTCAGAAGTGCGCGTGGCTGATGGTTCACAGCTTTATGCAACTGGGCCGACTTACCTGCTTGGTAACCGGCTGTTGATGCGCCCTCATCACGCGCCTTGACCTTGCGACGTTTGAGATCCGCCTTTTCCAGATCCGGATGATGCTTGGCCATGTAGGCCTCGATTGCCTCTGCGACGTTGTCCTCTACACCGGCAAATTCATCGACCTTGTGATACACGGCATCAATCCAACCATTGGCAAAGTGATCACCCCTTGCCACCTTCGTGGAGCGCTTGCACCGCTTCTGTGGTGGCAGAGCGAGAAAGTCTCGCCGAGCCTTCTGTAATTGCCGCTCCAACACCTCGTAGGCATACCCGGTAAGTTCTGGCGCCGCAGCACAACCAACGAAGATGAAACCACCACCGCTGTACCAGCTGTGGGTGATCAGCATGCGTGTCCCGAAAGCATGAGCGCAGACATGCGCAAGCCGTACGCGCCAGGTCGGCGGCTGCCCTTCAGAACCCGCAGCGATCTTGACTTCACCAGCCATGCTGGCCAGCACATCGCCCATCTCCAGGTTGTACAGCTCCATCAGCTTATGGGCCTGACGCAGAGCGATCTCGGCCTCATGTGGATTGCTGGTTTTGGACTTGGCCATCTCCAGACACTTTTTGATCTTGTCGAGGGTGCGGTTCTCTTCCATCTCACACCCCCGCAATATCGAGGCTAATGGCGCGGTACTGATCCGAGTCGCCGATCCGCTCATAGACGCGGATATAGGATTTGGAGCCGACCACCTGGCATGCTTCGCCGATTGCCTTCATAGCGCGCTGCCAACGCTCGTCCTTGATATCCAGACGGCGCAACGCAAGCACCCGAGCGGTACGAATCTCACCTTGGGAGTCGGTGCGGAATGCGTCATTGGCCAGGGTGGCTACCTCTGGCCGAGCACCTTGTGTCCAGTCGCGCAGGCATTCGTCGATTAAAGCGCGTGCAGCCTGCAGACGTTCATCGAACGCAATTGACTCCTGCACTGAACGCTGGATTTTGAAGCGGCCATCGAAGCTATAAAGAGTGACATTACCCTTCTTGCCGCCGAGTTTAATGTCGTACTGCTCGGCGCTCAGTTCGATAAAGGCCTCAATGTCACCAAACGCGACTGCCTTGAAGTCGACCAGTTCGGTGTTGAGTTCGCTGGCGCGATCCACCAGATGACGTACCAGACGATCCCGCTCGATGTCGATGGGCTTGATCAAGCTTTCAGGCACCAGTCGTCCCTGGGCATCTTGCCAGAAGCCAGCTGGCACCGTGTTGCGTTGGGTATCAGTCATGGTTCTCTTCCTTTAATAGAGCTTGGAGTTGCCGCGCAGCTCGCTGGGACGTTTCTTCAGCACCCATGCCGCTCACTTGAACAAGCACGCGTTCAGTACCACCGGCTTTGTCGTAGATCGTGATCATCCAATCACTCACTCGGTTGTAACCAATTTCAAGCCACAGAAAGGGCCTCACCGACAGCGCCTGGTCAAAGGCATCCAGAAAATCAGCTAGCCGAATGACGTGCTCTGATGTGGAGTGGGATGGAGTCATTGGTCCTGCTCCTTCACCAAGCTGTACCAAGCGACATCAACGCCACGTAGCCTCACGGTGTTGCAGGTAAACCGCCCCGCAGGCGAGTAACGCATTGCGCGTAACTCATGACCGAAGCGCCGCGAGAACACCTCGACGCTGGCCGGATCGATAAAGATCTTGTTGTCTGGAAACGCCAGAGCTTTGATTACGATGCTGGCTTCGCGCATGTCACGAGTCAGATCGTTGAAGGCCGACAGTTTTTCGGAGAAAGCCTCGGCCAGAATGCTCAGCGGCTGCGCCGCTGGCGGTGGTACCAGGTGCAATGCGACCATGTCACACCCCCTTCACGACATCGGCGGTGATCATTGGCACACCCAATTGAGTGGCTAAATTCATCGCTGCGATCATCAGGTTGCCGATAGCCAGCGGGTACAGCAGCGAAACGGTCTCGTCGCGAACGCCGCGTCGGCTCGGCTGAGACAGTCGTGCAGCAATTGCCTGAATGCCGGTGGCATCAATAACTTCACCGAGTGCTTTGCCCGCCCGGTCAAAACGAAACTTCAAGAACTCTTCCAGACGGCTGCCTTCGATGGGCGTCAGGGTGACGCGCTCGCAACGCTGAACGACTTCACGGACGTCGGCATTGCGTTCGCTGAGTTTCACACCCAGCTCCGGCTGCCCGATCATGATGATGCTGACCAGCTTGGTGAACCCGACCTCCAGTTCCAGAATGCGCTTGAGGTGTTTCAGCGTCGGGATCGGCAGGCTGTGTGCTTCCTCAATCACCAGGCAGTGGCGGTAACCGGCCGCATGCGACTCTTTCAGAGCCTTGTGCAGTTGAGCAAAGCGAGCCTCAGGGCTGCTCTTGGGTTTCGCCAGTGGGGCGACAGCCGCCATCATCGACTCAGCAATGTGAGTGCTTTTCAGGGATTTACCCTTGGTGTCGTTGTCTTCGGAAGCCAGGACATAGGGCTCGATGATGATCACCGGGTCATTGTTCTCAGCAATACGGTTCACCAGGTCACGGCGAAGAGTGCTTTTACCTGCACCAGATTCGCCCTCGACCGCGAGGAACCCGCCGTGGCGAGCAGTCTGATACATGATCTCGCGGACATAGCGGATGTCTGGACTAACCCACATGTCCTGGGCGCACTGCAGCTCATCAAACGGATCGCGGAACAGGCTGAAGGCTTTGCGGGTATTTGGCTGCAAGGTCTGTTTAGGCAGTAACATAGGTTCGTCCTCCCCGGACGGCTCTTTTTTAAGGGCCGGATCTGCCGTGTTGGCGCACGGCAGATCCACTTCTTCAAAGGCGTTGGCGATATCGGCATCGTTGGCGCCGGATTCGGTCAGAAACACACGAATGCGCCCCTGCAGTTCGTCGCAGTCCAGGCTGCGCGGCCAGTGGCCGTGGTTCAGCAGCTGGGCCACCGTGGCTCCGCTGAGACTCAGCGACTCGGCTAAGGCCGATTGAGGGCGGCCCACCCCCTGTAAAATTTGCTTAAGCTTCAACATCACTCACCTCCAACCGCAGCCAACACCAGGCTGAACGGCTTGCGCATGACCTCAACAGGTCGTTTCAGCTCAGCCTCAATGGCATCAAGCCGCTCTTGTGGAATTCCCTCCGGGTACTTCTGTTGCAGCCAGCTGAAGCTTTCGGCGGACCAGAGATTGGCCAGGCGTGGTTGCAGCCACTTTGCCGCCTCGACATGGGTCAACAGTGCGTGCTCCACGGTTGGAGCATTGACGTTTAGCGATGTACCGCGACGAGGCAGATACGACGGAAGCACGGTGTCATTGACGTGTTTGTGCGGATCGATCAGGCCACCGAACGGCACAGCCTTGGCCTTGCGAGCGGCTTCGGCGTCGGCTTGATTGCTGGTGCCGGTGGCGAGCTGTTCCAACACCTTGCGCGATACCTGAGCCGGGGTTTCGGCATGGCTCTTGTATTGCTCACCAATCGTTGCCGAGGTTTCGGCAAAGCCAAACTCGTCCATCTCAATCCGTTCGATGACGTGGTAGTTTTCGCGGCCGTCTTCACCGATCAAGACTGCGATGGCAGCATCCTTGTCGCGCCAGCAGTTGCGGGTGATCAGCAGCTTCTCACCGACCATTACGCCCGGTACCGAGCTGACATCGAACTGAGCGCCACGGAACGAAACACGCAACAGGTTGCTGACCTTGCGGTACTCCGGCGTGCTGACCGCCAGTTCCCGGCAGACCTCAATGCTCGGAGCCAAGCGCAACTGTTCCTGCTTGATCAACTGCCACACACCGTACCGGGTGCGCCGTGTGCGGGTGTGAATCGCGGTCGCGTTGTAGTAGCGCATCCACTGGCCCGCCCAGGTGTTGATCTGTTCCAGGCTGTTTGCCGCCTGAAACTTCAGCGCACTCTCAAACTCACGTTCAACAATGTTGTGAGCCTGTTCGACCTGGCCTTTGGCCCGTGCATTACCGACCTGGTTGATGATCAAGTCGATTGACATGGCACGACACAGGTTGCGAAAGATGCCACTGGTCATGGCAGCACCTGGGTCGGTCATCAGCATCCAGGGCACGCCATGAAACGGATCTGACTCATGGCGCTTCTGCATCGCATTGATCAGCACGTTGCAAAGGTTCTCGGCCGACTCAGCGCCCAGCACGTACTCCAGGTACAAGGTGCCGCTGGTGTGATCGGTGATCACATACCGCCATAGCCGCTGGCGCTCGATCTTTTTCAAGTTCCCCGGCTTGCCGTCATAGAACTCGGCCTTATTCATTACCCGCGCTCCATCGTCGGCGAGGTAGAACTGAGTCGAGATCGATGCGTCCACCTGCCAAACATGGTTGGGGTGATTGCTGGCCAGCGATACCGCAGGTGCGTCGTGCAACAGTTGTTCCGGGTGCAACTTGTAACTCTGAAGTGCCCGACTGATAGCGCCGCTGGTCAATGGGCGAAACAAGCCAGTGGCTTCATCCACTCGACCAGCCGCAATCAAGCCATTGCTGCGCAGCCGTTCAACTGCGCGCTCGATAGTGGACAACTGTTTGTTGTTGGCGCGGATCGACTCCAGGAGTACGGCTGATATCAAGCGTGCTTCTTCCAACGGCAAGGCGCTGTTACCTGCATCACTGCGACGTTTACGCGGCTTGGCCACTCGGACCTCCTTCAGCTTGCGCTGAAGTGTTTGGAGGGAAACACCCAGTTCAGCCGCGCCCGCCTTGTAGACGGCTGTACGCTGACCGTGCGGTGCGTTGTCGGCGCGCAGGGCGATCTGCGCCAGTTGCTGGGTCTGTACTGGGTTCATAAATTAAGCCTCTGCCTGATTCAGCCATACCGGGGTGTCACCCTGGTGTTCGGGCAGGTGAAACTCGCTGCGCACCGATGCCAAGGTAATTTCGAGTTGGTGAATCAGAGCAGCTTTAAAGGTGCGATGGTCTTCACCACTTTCTGCGGCGTGCGCCTCCAGTTTGGTGAAGCCTTCGCGCAACGAACCCAAGATGTTGGCTTCCGCTTCGTATGCAACGGCTGCGACTTCCTGGCGTAATTCTTTCGCGGCCTCATCGGCAGGCATCGACTGAATGCGTTTGCGGGTTTTCTCCAGCTCTTGCTTGGTCTTGTCCAGTTCGGCGGTTTTCTTCGCCATGACTTCGCTTTGCGCTTCGTAGTCGGCGTTAGTCTCATCAAGGCGCTGAGTCAGCTCATCTTTTTCCTTGGCGTGCTTGGCGATGATCTCTTCGGCGAGATCAACAAACGCGTCCTTGTCACCGGCTTTGGCAACTTCGATTAATGCGGCTTGTGCATCTTCAGGCAGACGTCGGTACTGTCGCATTTCGCGGTATCCGATGCCCATGCGGGACATTGAGTCGAGCGCGTCTTCACCGAACTGACGAAGATTATTTATATCTTCGTTGACCTTAGGCGCCGAGGTTCCAAGAAGGCAGCAAAACTCCTCCCACGTACCAGTTAAACCGCGACCGTCGCGGTTATGCATACCTGCCAACGCCCGATAGAGCTTGTTTTCTTTCACATAAGCCATCTTGGAAACCGCGACCGTCGCGGTAAATTTTCCAATTGAATCTGCCATTTGTGCTTGGCCAAGCAGCTGATTGACCATGTCACGCTCATCGCTGTGCGAAGCCAGCATCGTCGTCATCATGTTCTGATCAGCAGTCAGTGCAGCACCATCCAGTGCGGGCAGATCAATTGCCTCAGCGACTTCCTGTAGTTTGCGTCCCATATTTCTCCCCTTAGTTCATTGAACCAGCAGCGATACGTTGATTAATTTCCTGCATCCGGTCAGTCAGCCTGGCCATGTGTTCGGCATGGGCTTGGGCGATTTGCAACATGCCTACTGAGTGGGCGAATCGTCCGTTATCCAACTTCACCGCCAGCCCTTCTTCGATCAGGGTTTGCATGGCGCGGGTGATGTTGCTGGGACTGTCCTTGGCCAACTGAGCTAATTCGTTATTACTGAGGCCGGTTACCGTGTGGCCCTTCAGCGCCTTGAGGACGCGCAATACCCGTGCAGCGGCTGAGACGGTACGGCTCATGGCTGCTCCTCCAGTTCAAGTTGTGGCTGTTGGGTTTGGCTGACGTTGCCCCGGTGCCAGGCAAGTCCCTCCATCGCCGCCTGAATGGCAGCAAGGGTTTCATCGGCTTCGCAGTTGTTGGCATAGAAGGCCAACAGCTTTCCGGTTGCGGTGGTCAGCATTTCCTGCAGGGCTTGAGTGTCCTGCGCTGTGCACTTGCGGCCGGTGGGAATGACGATGGTCAGACGCCCCGAGCTAGCCGCGATCCAGCGGGTGACGAAGTCGCAACCGCAGGCCCGTTCATAAGGAAGGATAAAATTGGCCGGCATGCGACCAGTCTGCAGCCACTTGTAAACCGACCAGTGATCGGTGACCCCCATCTCATCGGCGATGCGTTCCACGCCTTTGTTGTGAGCCTCCTTTGCGAAGTCCTTACACAGCTCCATTGCATGGCGCAGGGAAGTCGGTTGGGCGTTCTTCCAGCGACGACGGTTCATTGGAAAGCCCTCGGCGGAACCATTTCCAAACAATTCCCGCGTTTGCAACTAGGCAAAAGGATTACTCCAGGTGCAATCTTTTCGGGTACATTCGCCGACATGGATACGAGATATGACCGACCGAATTGAAAAGCTGGAAGCGCAGGTGAATGCTCTGGCACAAGGCTGGTTACGCCTTGTTGCGATGCTTGAGGTTGAAGGACTGGTAGCACCTG
Organism: Pseudomonas sp. NPDC087346; assembly: GCF_044744235.1. NCBI lineage: Bacteria > Pseudomonadati > Pseudomonadota > Gammaproteobacteria > Pseudomonadales > Pseudomonadaceae > Pseudomonas > Pseudomonas sp. NPDC087346. The sequence goes on along the minus strand of NZ_JBIUXX010000040.1, from coordinate 33,627 downwards.
AACGCATTGATCAGGTTTTGCGACCAATTCGCTGGCCAGGGCAACCGATAGAAAGCGAGGCAATGCAGACGCTGGCATGGCTATGCGATCAGTTGAGCGCAGCACGGGACGTTCGCCGGAATTCCGTTGCAAAGTAGCCATTACGCTGCCAACGCTACGGAGGGCTTAAGGCCGAGCTTCACCGCTATATCGTGAGCTTTGCCGTAGTGGGCTTTGGCCTGGCCATTGAGTACGCGGTACACCTCATTACGGGTGTAACCGTTTTCGATGGCCCATTGAGTGATGGTTTTGCCGACTTGGCGGAAGTTTTCTTTCACCTGGTCGGCGGTTAGGGCTTTGGCATGGGTGGCCATGGTGGTGGCTCCTGTGATGCAAAGATGGTTAGTGTTTGTGTGGCTGATTATGAGAACTCTAGTTCTCATAATCAAGGGGTTTATGTGAACTTTTATTCTCTTTCTACGGAAAGGCTCAAAGCTGAACGGAAGCGACTCGGCCTCAATCAGGCTGGCGCAGCAGAACAGTGCGGTGTATCGAGAGAGATTTGGGGGCGTTACGAGCGAGGATTAGCAGTACCAGGCGGTGAGGTTCTTTTTTCTTTTGCCAACGCTGGAGCGGATGTTCAGTACATCCTTACAGGTGTGCGCTCCTCTGTGTCCTCTGTTGAGGAGCACTTGGTGCTAGAACGGTTTCGCTCCAGTCCTCAGAACCTTAAAGATGCTGCGCTACGGGTGTTATTGGGGGAGTCGTCAGACGAAAATACGCAGCAGACTTTCAAAGATGTTGGCCAGTACATTCACGGTTCGGTCAATCAATCGGGCGTCACGTTCAATGTCGGCGGTAGTAAAGGGAAGAAATAACCATGAGCCAGGACTTCCATGGTGGTGTAGGTCAAGTGGCCGAAGGCGACATTAACAACTACGGCATCAACATTAATCTTGCGGACAAAACTGAGGCGCGGGGGCTGGTATCAGCCCAGCGCAAGGAGTTGCATGAAATACGCGCCAGATGTGAGGAACTGGGCGATGACCCTCGCGATGTTTGGCGCAGCGTGCATGCTCAGCTCGGAGTAACCACGATTAGCGAGATCACTGCCGAGCAGTTTGTCGATGCGCGAAATGTGATGAAAGCAAGGCTTGAGTTTCTGCAAGAAGAAGCCGACAAACGCCGCCTAGTGGGCAAGGTCTTGCGGGCTATAGCGGAGAAGGATGCGAAAGCCGAGATGAACAATTTCTGTGAGTTGAGCTTCGGTCGCACTCAGCTCAAAAACCTTCAGAAATCGCAGCTTCAACAAACGTTGGAGTATGTTCAGTGCTTTCAACCTACGAGACAGCTAGACGTGACTCAAATCACGCCCAGAGTAATCTCGATCAGAGAGTTCTTGGTCGCGCATAAACAGCATGCAGCTGCTTTGTTTTGTTTTGGTGTTCTGGTCGGTGGAATCTGGTTTTGATAAAGCTTTAGAGTCTGGTTGCAAGTTAATGGGTTATTCGTACAGGGAGTGTGGTCGATGAAAAAAATTTTTAGCGTGTTGGTATTGGCGATGGCTGTAACTGCTCACGCGGAGCCTTTCAAGGCGGCAAGCGCAGAGTCGTTTGAGCAAGCGACCAAGCAAATGAATGCCCTGAGCAAAGCCATGACTGACGGAGCTGCCATATTAAAGAGTGGTGATCTAGCTGCCGTTAGCGCTCACAGCAAGTACATCTCCTCGTTGGTGGATTCCGGTAAGAGCGAGTTTGGCAACACTATCTTTGAACCGCTAGGCAGCTGCTTCGCGGCGGGCAACTCCTCTCGTACTTGGTGGAATGCCCAACTGGCTGCCACTCACAACGGAGGTATTGAAAAAATCCCTGGCTCGATCAAAGGTGCTCTTGATGAATATCAGGAGAAGCGAGATGACTGCCTTCACTCTGCTAATCCTGTGACTTCAGCGAAGGCAGATGCAGAAAGCGATGCTGATCTGAAGCAAAAAACTGGTGGTGGTCGGGAGTGCCTCACTGTCTTTACTGTTGATCCCGCGACCAAAGAAGTCGTTGCGAAACCCAAGCCAGCCCATTGTAAAAGCTGAGTCAGGTGGGCTCGTAAGATCGCAACGGTAATGGCAGATGCTAGTCAGGCGAAGGCTGTGACTGAATGGTTGTGCCAAACAAACTAAGAGTGCAAATATGGGAAATCAGTCATTCAATGGCGATGTGGGACAAGTGTCTGGCGGCGACATCCATAACTATGGCGTGGGTGATCTGACCAGCCAAAGCCGCGAGCAAGTGGCAGACCTACTCATTCATCTGCGCGAACGCCTGAAGGACGCTCGCAGAAAAACTATATTCAATCCCATCGTGGGGTGGATGGTCTTAGGTGCGTTGACGTTTCTCATAGAGCTATTTTCCGGCATCGTTCTTGGCTATCCAATCCTGCTCGCGGCAACCATCTTGTTTGGGATGATAGTGCCGTACTTTCTGTTCTTACGAGTCGAACGTAAGTACGGCCCTATGGTTTATGCGTATCGAGAAAGCATCGCTACCGTAGAGATCTTTCAACACAGCCGAGGCTGGGCTTAGTTAAACAGAACGTAAATATCACCAGGCCAGCAATCTCTTTAAACTCGATTAAAAGCCCTCCTGTACCACGCCGCCCATCATGGCGGCGTGTGTATTTCTGGCGTCCGAAAGTGGCGGCGCCATTACAGGAGGCGTCCCATGCGACCCGAAACCCCTCGCGGTATCCGCAATTTCAATCCCGGCAACATTCGTCATGCCAAGGGCGTTCGCTGGCAAGGCATGGCCGTTGCTCAGTCTGATACCAACTTCGTTCAGTTCAATGGCCCACGCTGGGGTATTCGGGCTATTGCCCGTGTACTGATCACCTACCAGGACAAGCGTCTGGCCGCTGATGGCAGTCGGATCGACAGCGTGCGCGAGATCATTGAGCGGTGGGCCCCAGCTTCGGAAAACGACACCAAGGCCTACACGCTGCAAGTCGCCCGTGCCATGGGTCTCGACCCAGACTTTGAAGGCGTCGACGTGTATCAGTACGACACCATGCGCGCCTTGTTACTGGCGGTTATCCACCATGAGAACGGCTCAGGTCCACTGCCAGGCGGTCAGTGGTACGGCGAGTCAGTCATCGCGGATGGGCTGGCGTTGGCCGGCATCGAGCGTGGTGTCCAGCACGGTGCGGGAGTCCCCGCATGAAACTGATCTGCGATTGGCGATGCTGCTACAAACTCTACAGCGTCCAACTCGGCGTGCTGATTGCCTTGTTTGGCTTCGCTCAACTTGAGCTGCTGCCGTTGTGGCAGGCGCAGCTTTCACCCAGGGCTTATGCCGCGTTCAACAGCGGTTTGGGCCTGCTGCTGTTCGTCGCTCGCCTGATCAAACAAGGCCCTGATCAGGAGGTTCAGCCATGAGACTGAATCTGTTTGGTCGAACCTTCACGGCGCTGATGGCGGGCTTGTTCGGAGCCTGGCGCTGGACCATTCCCAGTACAGCCGCTGGCACCTGGATCAGATCCAGCGTCATGCCTCCAAGCTCCCATGGCAAGACCGGCATCACAGCGGCCAAGCGCCGCGCACGTAAATCACGCAATCGCTTGAGGCATCGTCATGGGCGCGCTTGAACAGCTTGTCTGGCCGTTACCGGCTCGCCTGACTGCGGTGGCTTTGGCTTGCACCCTCAGTGCAGCGGCAGTGGGCTCAGTGGCCTACGGCTTCGGGTTTCGTTATGCCGAATCGTTGGGCGCCACCGGTATGGCAAACCTCAAGAGCACTCACGCGCAACAGGCGCTGGCCGTCGAAACCGCCAACCGTGTGCAGCTGCTGCAGCAAGTCAACCGAGCCACCGAAACCGAGGCCCTGCTGTATGCCACGGTCGACCGTTTCACAGAAGAAAAACGCCAGCTCCAGGAGCGCATTCCCCATGTCACAACCCAATACATTGCCGCGCCTGGCGCTGCTGCTGAGCCTATCCCTCGTTGCGTGTTCACTGCTGGCTGGTTGCGCGACTACAACACCGCACTTGGTGTGCCCGCCTCAGGATCAGGCACCGCTACCACCACTTCTGAAAAAGCGACCTGGCCCGCCACCGGCACTGACGCCGAACTACTGGAAAGCGGCGTCACTCCCGCCGACATCCTTGCCCACGCCCAGGATTACGGCGTGTGGGCCCGATCCAACATTGCCCAACTCAATGCCCTGCTGGATCTCCAAGAAAAGGACTGAAGCCCTATGGATGTAGCTGAACACGCTACAGAAGAAGACGACATCGATGAGGCTGTACTGCGAGTGCGCAACAGCGGGTTGCAGCGGCGCTCGGGCCATTCGGCTTACCGCTGCGAGGAATGCGGTGACGCCATTCCCGAAAATCGTCGCCAGGCGGAGCCTGGTACCGAACATTGTTTTGATTGCATAGACGCCTTGGAACACTTGGCCGCTTGGGGTTTTGAATGAACTTGAACGAACTGAACTTCGGTTTCCAGACCGTGCAGTGGCTGATCCTCACGGTACTCGGCATCTACACATGGATGACCAAACGCCAGGCCGCCAGCGCCCAGGAATTGCTGGAGCTGCGCACCCGCATCGTCGCCCTGGAGGAGCACGTCCGACACCTTCCAGACCAGACGGCCGTGACCGATCTGTTAGGCGACATGAAAGCCGTACGTGCCGAACTGTCGGGGGTCAAGGATGCGCTTGGCCCTTTAGCCCGTTCGCTGGATCGGATCAATGATTACTTGTTGCGAGAAAAAACATGAGCCAATACGCCGACTTTATCCGCCAGGACGTTCGCCTGGTGATCCTGCGCCTGCTGGTCGAGATGACGGCTTATCGCGCCAACAGCTCCGTACTGACCATGGCGCTGGACAGTTACGGTCACACACTCAGCCGTGACCAGGTGAAAACCGAGCTGCATTGGCTGGCCGAACAAGGCGCTCTGACGGTTGCCGATGTCGGCCCGGTGCTGGTGGCCACGCTCAGCGAGCGCGGCCAAGACATTGCTGCCGGGCGTGCTCGCGTTCCTGGTATCAAACGGCCGGGGGCATAACCATGGCGGGCAAGTCCTCCATCAATCGTCTGCCGTCGATGGTCAAGGCCTATATCCAAAAGTTGTTGCGCGAAGACCGCATGACTTTGGACGACATGCTGACCGATATCCAGGCGCGCTTTCCCAACGAAAAAGCCCCCAGCCGCAGTGCGCTGGGTCGCTTTAAACTCGGTTTCGACGAACTGACAAGCAAGGTTCGCCAACAGCGCGAGATGGCCGAAGTCTTTGTTGGTGCCTTCGGCGAGGATGCCTCGGACAAAACCGGCGTGCTGTTGGTGGAAGCCATCTCGACACTGACCTATCAAGCAGCCATGGGCGCTCATGAAAAGGACGAGGTGACCATCGCCGAAGTTTCGGCGCTGGCTCGCGCAGCCAAAGCCACCATGGAGGCGCGGACGATGAGCGTGAAGGAGCGTCAGGTCATCGAGAAAGCGGCCCGCGAACGTCTGCTCCAGGAACAAGCCGCAGAGCTGGATAGCGCCGTGAAAGCCAAAGGCATGACCGAAGATCAAGCCCTGTTCTGGCGCCAGAAATTCCTGGGCGTGAAGCGATGAAACCCTCTGCCAGCACACTGCGCGTCATCGAGTGGGACGAGCTTCCACCGAGCGTCCGGGAAATTCCGTCGGGGTACAACCCGTTGGATGAGGGCATCTTGATGGCCCACCAGTCGGAATGGCTGGGTATCGATGCACAAATCAAACTCTGTGAAAAAGGGAGACGCACCGGCATTACCTTCGCCGAGGCATTGGACTCGGTCATCACCGCGGCTTCGCAAAAGTCTGCGGGCGGCATGGACTGCTTTTACATCGGCGACACCAAGGAAAAAGGCCTGGAGTTCATTGGCTATTGCGCCAAGTTCAGTCGGGTGATGGCGGAGGCCCAGGCGTCGGGCGTCAGCGAGATCGAGGAGTTTCTGTTCGACGACCAGGACGACGCGGGCAACACCCGGCAAATCAACGCCTACCGCATCCGATACGCCTCGGGCTTCAAGATCGTTGCGTTGTCCAGTAACCCGGCCGGTGTGCGTGGCTTGCAGGGCAAGGTCATCATCGACGAAGCCGCGTTTCACCGTGACGTGTCGGCCGTGCTCGATGCCGCCACCGCGCTGCTGATTTGGGGCGGTCGAATCGTCATCATCAGTACGCACAACGGCAAGGGCAACGCGTTCAACCAGATGGTCAACGACATCCGGGACAAACGTTATGGCGACAGCGCCGAAGTCTACCGGGCCACCTTTGACGATGCCGTGGCCAACGGTTTGTTTGAGCGCGTGTGCTACATGGCCGGCAAGGTGGCCACAGCAGAGGACAAGGAAGCCTGGTACAAGAAGATTCGCAACGCCTACGGCCCCCGCAAGGCGCAGATGCGCGAAGAGCTGGACGCCATTCCCCGCGACGGCAACGGTGTGTGCATTCCCGGCGTATGGATCGATGAGGCCATGCGCCCCGGCCGAATCGTACTGCGCCTGGCGCTGCAAGACGACTTTACCCAGCAGCCCGTTCAACGCCGCGATGCCTATGTTGAGGACTGGATACAGCGGAATCTGGCGCCGCTGGTAAGCCAGCTCGCTCCAGATCTGCGCCACTACCTGGGCATGGACTACGCCCGCCACCGTGACTTTTCTATCGCTTGCCCGATGTCGGTCGACCAGTCCCGCCACCGGGATGTGCCCTTTGTCGTAGAGATGCACCGTGTCCCTGCGCGCCAGCAGAAGCTGGTGCTGTTCTACACCCTGCGCGGGTTGCCTCGCTTTAGCGGCGCGGCGCTCGATGCTTCGGGCAACGGCGAAACGCTCGCCGAAGAGACCGCCGACGAGTTCGGCCACAACCTCATCAAACAGGTCAAAATCAGCCGGGCCTGGTACGGCGCGTGGATGCCGAAGTTCGTCGGACTGTTTGAAGACAACACCATCACCATGCCCCAGGACGACAACCTGCACCAGGACGTGCGCGCCATCGAGACGGTGGACGGCATCCCGATGATCGTGAAGGCCCGTTCACAAGACCTCAAAGACCCGGATCTGTACCGCCACGGCGACTTCGCGGGGGCCGGCTCACTGGCCAACTTTGCCACGCTGGAAGTCACCTCCGGCCCGGTATCGGTCAAATCACGCCGCCCTCGTCAGGGCAGACGCATCACTCAGGGGTACGCATGAACAAGAGAGGCTTGTGGGTCAGCCCCACCGAATTCGTCAGCTTCGCCGACGCCAAGCGCAGCTCGACGCTCAACCAACATATTGCCACTCGTGGGCGATCCAGCGCGGGCGGCTTTAGCGGCGCCAACCTGCCCAATCCCGACCCAATCCTCAAAGCCCAGGGCAAAGACATTACGGTCTACCGCGACCTGCGCAGCTCGGCGCTGGTAGGCGGCAATGTCCGACGCCGCAAGGCCTCTGTGCTCTCACTGGAGCGCGGTATCAAACGCGGCGTCGCGCCAATCAAGGTCGAGAATTTTATCCGTGATTGGCTCACTGACCTTGATCTGGATCGCATCATTCGCGAGCTGCTCGATGCGCCGCTGTTTGGTTATCAGCCCGTTGAGTTGATGTGGCAGCCGGTAGGCATGAACCTGGTTCCAGAAGACCTGCTCGGCAAACCGGCCGAGTGGTTTTTCTACGACAAGGACAACGAACTTCGCTTCCGCTCCAAAGAGGCCGGCCAAGACGGCGAACTGTGCGACCCGCAGCGTTTCATCGTGGCCAGGCAGGACGCAACTTACGCCAACCCCTACGGCTTCCCAGACCTGAGCATGTGCTTTTGGCCGGCGACCTTCATGAAAGGTGGCTTGAAGTTCTGGGTCCAGTTCACGGAGAAGTACGGCAGCCCGTGGGTTATCGGTAAACACCCACGCGGTGCCACCGATAGCGAAACTGATTTGCTGCTCGACAGCCTTGAAGCCATGGTGCAAGACGCTGTCGCCGCCATCCCGGACGACTCCAGCGTGCAGATCATCGAAGCCGCCGGCAAGGCCGGCAGCGCCGATGTTTACCGCGAGTTGTTGGAATACTGCCGCAGTGAAATCAACGTAGCCATGCTCGGGCAAAACCAGACCACAGAGAAAGACAGCAACCGCGCCAGCGCGACAGCTGGCGCCGAAGTTGCAAAGGACATTCGCGACGGTGACGCGGGTATTGTCGCCGCGTCATTGAACGCCTGTATTCGCCTGGTCGTCGACCTCAACTTCGGCACCGATGTCGTGGCGCCGTTGTACGAACTGTGGGAACAGGAGGAAATCGACAGGACACTGGCCCAACGCGATAAGGCGTTGACCGAGTCCGGGGTGAAGTTCACCAGTGCCTACTGGAAACGCACTTACAACCTGCAGGACGGCGATATCAATGAGGCGGTGGCCACCACCGAATCGCCTGAGTTTGCCGAACCGACTGTGCGGCCGCTCCTGGATCAGATCGCCCTCGATCAGGCCATTGGCAGTTTGCCCGCCGAGGTGTTGCAACAACAGGCCGAGCACGCCGTGGCGCCATTCATTGAAGCATTACAGCGCGCCCGCGATGACTCAGAGGCGCTCGGTCTGCTTGCTGAAGCGTTCCCACAGATGGACGGCGAGGCGCTTCAGCAACAGCTTGCCAACCTGTTGTTCATTGCTGACACCTGGGGCCGGTTGAGCGCCAGCGCTGACCGGGAGGATTGATATGGCTGCCTCGGATAAACGTCTTAGCCCCACCGACCTCAAGGCTATCTTTGGCCTTGAGCCCGAAAAGGCCATCGCTTACCTCAAGTTCAAGGGTTACGCGATCACCTGGAACTGGCAAGACATGCTTGATCAGGCGCATGACCAGGCCTTTACCGTGGCCAAGGCGATGCGCCTCGATCTACTATCGGATATTCGGGCAGCGCTTGAAACCGCGCTGCAGGACGGCCAGACCCTCAAGCAGTTCATCACGAACATGCAGCCGACTCTGGAAGCTCAAGGCTGGTGGGGACAACAGGTCATTGTCGACAGCGAGGGCGTCGGCGAGCTGGTGCAATTGGGTAGCCCACGCCGGCTTAAGACGATCTATCAAACCAACCTCCAGAGCGCTTACATGGCCGGCCGCAAGGCCAGCATGGAGGAAACCACCGACACCCATCCGTATTGGATGTACATCGCCATCCTGGACGGTAAGACACGACCGAGTCACCGGGCGCTGCACGGCCAGGTATTCCGTCACGATGATCCGATCTGGTCGGCGATCTTCCCGCCCAACGGATTCAACTGCCGCTGCCGTGTTGTTGCCTTGAGCGAAGCCGCAGTGAAACGTCGGGGTTTGAAGGTCGTGTCGAGCGAGGGGCGTATGTTCACCGAGACCGTGGAAACCGGCACCGACAAACGTACCGGCGAGGTCAGAACAGCGCCGGTCACAGGCATCCGTACCACCGACGCGGCAGGCAAATCCGTAACATTCCGCACAGATCCAGGATTCAACCACGCACCCGGCACTGGCCTTGCCGACATGCTCAAACGCAAACAGGCAGCCGCTTAGGAGGTTTTTAATGTTCACCGTCGAACTGGACCACCAACGATTGCAGACCGCTCTACGGAAGGTTGAGTGGGCGGTGGGTGATCTGGCGCCACTGATGCGCGGCATCGCTGCCGAGCTGGGCAGCCAGACTGAAGAAAACTTCGAAGCGGAAGGTCGCCCCGATTGGGCCGACCTGTCAGATGTCACCACCACACGCCGCGAAAAAAATGGCAACTGGCCTGGCCAGATGCTGCAGGTCAGTGCGGCTGGTTTGGCGGCCTCGGTCACCACTCACGCGACCGATAGCTCGGCACTGGTCGGTAGTAACAAACCCTATGCAGCGATGATGCAGTTCGGTGGGGACAAGTCTGACTTCCCTCATCTGTGGGGCGACATTCCAGGTCGTCCGTATTTACCGATGAACGCCGATGGCGAACTGCAGCCTGAAACGGAGGAAGCTATTCTTGAGTTGGCTGTGAATCACCTGGAAAAAGCCGCCCGCCTGTAACCCCTCTAGAAGCCCCCAGCAGACCTAGCAGCTCCGGTTCATCATCACAGCCACTGAAAAATCGTCGTAAAGGCTTTATAAAGGCTCATTGGGCCTCTCTTGGTGCGGGGCCGCGCATAGAAGGGAGATTGCGGTGAGCCAGATGAACAAAATGGAGCAAGAGGTCGTTTATCTTACTGCCGTGGTTGAGCTGATTAGCTCAATGGTCAATAGAGCCATGTTCAGTGTCAACGGTGAGGGGGAGCACAAAAACGTTTGGTTCGAGTCGTCTACTCATAGGCAATTTTTTTCAATCGCGTTGGTGGATTTTTTATCCACCACAGACAAAGATGCCCCTGTGCCGAAGACCTCCTATTTGAACGCACTACGCACCATTGCCAACGATCCGAGCTTTGAACAATCTGGATCGGTGGCACACCTGAAACAGACCGTTGATAATTTTTCGAGCTGGCTGAATACAGAGATCGAGGTAGACGCTTGGCTCCCGTCTATTGATCAGCAAGTAGCTCTGCAAATATCTCGAAGCTTGCTACTGAAAATCGGCGGCAATCTATCCAAGCATAATTTCCTACGCTCGGTGGGCGTTGCGAAAGATCTGCAGCGCCTCCTGTCGAACGCCGGAGCAGACGTGGAACTGCACCAAGCGATTCTCGCGCAGCCGGAGATTTATGAAGTCTTTCACATCGATGTCGCCGCCTATCACGCAAGCACAATTGCCGAATTCCTGAATGAGCTTTGGTGGGGCATCCAGACCTATCTCACACCCGAATTTCATCGAAGCATAATTCGTGAATACGACGGCACTGGCAGATATCGGTATCAGTATCCAGCTGAGATAGCGCACCCCTTTGGTAAAAGTTGCTATTGGAATCTCCTGAATCAGATTCGCTCGGGACCGATCTTTGAGCGTTTCAAAATCACTCCCCACCTCAAAGGTAATTACTGAGCTATCAGCCAGCTCACTCTTTAAACTCGATTAAAAGTCCTGGGCCATTCATTGGCCCAGGCTGTGCGCATCACCTCCACGCAGCGCACAGCCATGAAACCACTGCACATCTTCAAGCCCGGTTCGCACACTGCAATGAGCGGCGTCAGCTTTGACTTTAGCGAGTCTGATCTGGCTGCCACAGTGGCAGCGTATGACCCAAGCCTTCACGAAGCCCCGATGGTCATAGGCCACCCGAAGCATGACGCCCCAGCCGCTGGTTGGGTCAAGTCGCTTACGGCTACCGCTCAAGGCTTGATAGCCGAACCACAACAGGTCGACCCGGCATTCGCTGAGCAAGTGGCCAAGGGCAGCTACAAGAAAATTTCCGCCTCCTTCTATCACCCCAGCGCCGCCAACAACCCAGTGCCGGGCGTGTATTACCTGCGCCACGTTGGTTTTCTCGGCGCTCAGCCGCCAGCAGTGAAAGGCCTGCGTCCCATTGAGCTGGCCGACGGCGAGGAAGGCGTTGTCGAGTTCGGTGACTACGGCCACGAACTCAACTCCGACATGTGGCGCCGTTTGCGCGAGTGGTTCATCGGCAAATTCGACAAAGAAACCGCCGACCAGGTGGCCCCGTCGTGGGCCATCGACAGCCTCGCCGAGATCGCCCGACAGCCTGAATCAGGAGATCAACCCGCTTTCTCCGAACCCACCCGATCCACCGAGGTAACCAACATGTCCGACAAAGACCCAACCGCCCTTGAGGCGGAGAACAAACGACTGAAGGCCGATATCGCCAAGCGCGACAGGGCCGCCCGAAATGCCGCGCAGGAAGCCATTCACGGGGCGAATGTCGAGTTCGCCGAAAAGCTGGTTGCTGCGGGCATGAAGCCGGTACACGCCCCGGCCGTAATTGCGGCGCTGGACTACGCCGATTCCAGCGAAACCCCGCTGGAGTTCGGAGAAGAGGATGCCCGCGAGCCATTGAGTGACGGCCTGAAGGCGATCTTCAGCGATCTGGCCGGTGGCGTCAGCTTCGCGGAAGTCGCCACCAAAGACCGCGCCGGCAAAACCGTTCCCCAAACCACTAACCCACTGCTGGCCGACGCTGAAGCCCGCTCGAAACGATAGGAGGCCCCATGGCCACGTTCACTCAACCGAAAGATCCAGGCGATTTACTGCTGGTCGAGGTCTGCCCCGGCTGGACGAAAGACAAAGTCATTTTGCTAGGTGGGGCGAATTACCCATTTGGCCAGGTTCTGGCGAAAGTCTCCGGCAAATACCAAGTGCTTGATCTCGCCGGCACTGGCGCGGCCAAAAAATCTGCGGCGGTTTTGATTGAAGCGGTGGACGCAACGGCCGGTGACAAGCCCGGCGTGGTGGTCTCTCGCGGCGCCGTCATCGACCCCACCGAACTGGCGTGGCCAGCCGGCGTCACCGAACCCCAGAAGGCCACCGCCCTGGACGAACTCAACGCCCTTGGCATCGTTGCCCGTACGGCCCTCTGATCAGGAGTACTCCATGAATCTGCAAGACATGTTCAGCATCGCCAACCTCACCGCCGCCGTGAACAAGCTTCCCGCGATTCCCGGAAAAGTCGGCGCTATGGGGTTGTTCGACGAAAAAGGCGTTACCAGCACCAGCGTGGTGATTGATGAGCGTGAAGGTCGTCTGGTCCTCGTGCCCAACACTTCGCGTAATGATGATCCAGCTCCAATGAAGGGTGGAAAACGTAAGCGCCGCAGCTTTGAAACCTTGCACCTGCCTATCAGCCGACCAATCCTTCCGAGCCAGTTGCAGGGGATCGCTGCATTCGGTGAGGAAAGCTCCGCAGCCCCTGTGGCTACCGTGATCAATGACAACCTGCAGGAGCTGAAGAACAGCATTGAGGCCACCCGCGAATTCCAACGGGTTGGCGCTTTGCGCGGCAAGCTGCTTGATGCGGACGGTTCTGTTCTTTTTGATCTGTTTGACGAATTCGACGTTGTACAGAAGAAAATCACGGTTGCCTTGAGCAACGCCGAGACTGATGTTCGCAAGGCTTGCCTGGGTGCAAAACGCCACGCCGAATCCAAGCTAGGCGGTGTGATGGTTACGGGCTTCCGCTCTTTCTGCGGGCCTGATTGGTTCGATGCCTTCACAGGCCATGAAAACGTCAAAAAAGCCTTCGAGCACTATCAGGAAGCTCAGGACCGTATCGGCGGAGACATGCGCTCCGGCTTCACTTTCGGTGGCATCGAGTTCATCGAATACGACGTCACCGTCAGCGGCCAGCGATTCATTCCGGCCGATATCGCCCAGGTGTTCCCGGTGGCCCGTGGCGTGTTCCGTATGTTCAACGCCCCGGCCAACTACAACGAAACCGTCAACACCTTGGGCCAGCCGTTCTACAGCAAGGCTGAAGAACGCAAACTGGGCAAAGGCTGGGATTTGGAAGCCCAGGCCAACCCACTCGCCATGTGCTTGTTCCCTGAAGCACTGGTCGAGTTGAAGGCAGGCTGACCTATGCGCTACTGCACCCGCGCCGACATCGGCAACGCCGTACCAGAGATGACGCTGATTCAGCTCTCCAACGATGATCCGGCTGCCGAGCTACCCAATGAAAGCGTCATTGAGGACGGCGTCCGTCAAGCGGAAGAGTTGGTGGATGGCTACCTTCGGGGCCGCTACAACCTGCCGCTCGATCCGGTGCCGACGGTACTGCGGGATGCAGTGGTCTACTTGGCGCGGCACTGGCTGTATCAGCGTCGCCCCGAGGGCGCATTGCCCGACGCGGTAAAGGACAGCCGCAAGGACACCATCAAGCTTCTGGAAAGCATCCGCGATGGCGTTGTCACCTTGGGCATGCCCAGTGGTCAGGCTACGCCAGAGCCTGGTGAGATTCGTGTCCGCGCACGCCGCCAGCAATTCGGTAGCGATCTATGGGAGCGCTACTGATGAGCGGAGCCCCGCCCAAAACCCAAACCGAACAGTTACTCGATGCGATGCGTACCCGACTGCAGGATCAGTTCGGCAAGGAGTTGATGGTCGAGCTGTTTCCCGAGAATCCAGCGGGCTACCGCCTTAACCATCCTCGTGGGGCGATCTTGCTGGCTTACGGAAAATCAACCTTCGGTGGGTCCGAAGCCGGTGATGCGATGTTCCAGGCACGCAACATTGTCATCAGGTTGACCCTGGTGTTTCGTCAACTCAATGGCAAGGACGGGGTGATCAGCTACCTGGATCAGATCCGCACCTGTCTGACTGGATGGTTTGCACCACATTGCGATCAGGCGTGCCGTCCTATAGCAGAGCAGTTCATCGGCCAAATGAGTGGACTCTGGCAGTACGGTCAGGACTTCTCCGTACGGGCCACTCAAGTGCAGCCCCCATACCCAACCGGTCCAGCGCTACCACCCAACCTCCAATTTGAGGAACCCCTATGAAGCTTACCCGTTACATCTATACCGGGCCGCCAAGCGCCGCCTCTCTGCGGGTAGGCGAAGCCCGCGAATTGCTTGAAGTGCAACTGCTTCCTGGCAAACCCGTCGGGCTGCCGGCCGATCACGAGTACACCTTGGTGTTGTTGGAACTCAAACACCTGGTACTTGCACCACCTGACGCGAAACCTGTCAGCAAGACTGCAGTTGCGCCTCAGAATTCTGGACAGGAGTAAGGCCCATGTCTGCTAACTATTTGCACGGCATTGAAACCACCGAAGTCGAGCGTGGCCCTCGGGCTATTCGGGTGGTCAAGTCAGCGGTGATCGCCCTGGTCGGCACCGCGGCTATCGGTCCGGTCAATGAGCTGACCTTGTCCTTGAACGATAAAGACGCGGCTCAGTTCGGCGCGCATCTCACCGGCTTCAGCATTCCCGAAGCTCTGGAGGGCATTTATGATTTCGGCACCGGTACTGTGCTGGTTATCAACGTCCTCGATCCGGACATCCACCGCACCAATGTCGCTGACCAGGTGAAACAGTTCGGGGATAACGACCTGCTCCAACTGGAGCATGGAGCGTTGCAATCACTGGAACTGAAATCCGCCGAAGGTGCTGCCTCGTACGTCCTCGATACTGACTACACGGTGACCCTGCTCACCGGTCGGGTGAAGCGCCTGGCGACGGGAGCGATTCCAGCCAATGCCCAGGTGAAGGCCAGCTACACCCACGCCGATCCAAGCAAAGTTACACCTGCCGACATCATCGGTGGGATCACCGTTGCCGGACGTCGCACGGGGTTGAAGGCCTTCCAGGACAGCTACAACACATTGGGTTTCTTTGCGAAGATTTTCATCGCACCAGGTTTCAGTACCTTGAACTCGGTGGGTGTCGAATTGGCTGCCGAGGCTATCAAAGTAGGCGGTGTTGCCTATCTCGACGCACCTATTGGCACCACGGTGCAACAGGTGATCGCCGGTCGGGGTCCAGCAGGCTCTATCAACTTCAACACCAGCAGCGACCGCGTGCGTCTGTGCTATCCGCACGTCAAGGTGTACGACGCTGCAACTGATGGTGAGCGTCTGCAGCCGCTGTCGATCCGCGCTGCAGGTCTGCGGGCCAAAGTCGACAACGACAAGGGCTATTGGTGGAGCAGCTCGAACCAGGAACTGCTGGGTGTGATTGGTCTGGAGCGGCCATTGACCGCTCGGGTGGATGACGCGAGCAGCGAGGTCAACCTGCTCAATGAAAATGGCATCACCACTGTGTTCAATTCGTTCGGCACCGGCCTGCGTTTGTGGGGCAACCGAACTGCCGCCTGGCCTACCGTGACGCACATGCGCAACTTCGAAAACGTTCGTCGCACCAAGGATGTGGTGGACGAATCGATTCGTTACAGCTCACTGCAGTTCGTGGATATGCCCATCATTGGCTCGTTGATTACCAGCATCACGGAAA
Source organism: Pseudomonas sp. NPDC087346 (assembly GCF_044744235.1). NCBI lineage: Bacteria > Pseudomonadati > Pseudomonadota > Gammaproteobacteria > Pseudomonadales > Pseudomonadaceae > Pseudomonas > Pseudomonas sp. NPDC087346. The sequence goes on along the minus strand of NZ_JBIUXX010000040.1, from coordinate 17,823 downwards.
GCGTCAACTTGTTCCTGCGCAAGCTGACTATCGACGGGGCTTTGGTCGGCGGCGAGTGCTGGTATGACCCAGCACGTAACCCACAGACAGAGCTGGAACTGGGCCATGCCCTGTTCAATTACAAGCTGACTGTGCCGTTGCCATTTGAGCGTGGCACCTTTGAAACTGAAATCACCGGGGAATACCTGGTCAACCTGGGAGCCGCATAAATGGCAGGCTTTAGTGCACACCGCGTTTCCAACGCCGCGATCTATCTTGATGGCGCGAGCTTCTTCGGCCGCGCTGAAGAGATCGACCTGGGCTCGATCAAAACCGTGACCAGCGACTTTCAAGGGCTGGGCATGGTTGGCTTGATCGAGCTGCCTGACGGGATCGATAAGCTGGAAGGCAAGATCACCTGGAACAGCATGTACTACGACGCCGCAGTCAAGCTGGTCACGCCATTCAAAAGCGTCCAGTTGCAGTGCCGCTCCAACGTCCAGGTCTTCAACAACGGCGGCCTGGTTGACGAGATCGCGTTGGTCACGATGATGACCATCACCGGCAAGGAATATCAGCTGGGCAGTCATAAACCGCGAGACCCGACCAAGTACGAGACGCCATTTTCGGCGACGTATGTTCGTCAGGTGCTCGATGGGCAAGAGGTGGTTTTGCTGGATTACCTGGCCAACATCTTCCGCGTGGGCGGTGAGGATCAGCTTTCCAAGTACAGGCAGAACATCGGGCAGGCGTAATAAAAAAGGCCGCTGATTTCAGCGGCCTTTTCTTGTTAGCGGTAATAAATAGAGGTGAGGCAGCGCGGGGTTGCGTTCAGAAGAGTGAACGCTTTCTGTGTCAGCGTCACGTCACCAAAGCTACCAAACCTCTTGTTCGTTCCCGTCAGATACTCCTCTGCGTACAACCAATTGACGCAATGGTCAAAAAACTTCTCGTCAGTGCTCGGCTCCTGTTCGGTGAGCTGGCCCGCTCCGCCTATCGTCTCAGGTTCCGGCTGAGGGATTTCCTGAATAGGACCGAGGTCCGAGAAGGCTAAGTTCAACGGCTCTGGAAACGACTCCAGTAACCGGGCGAAAATTGCACTAACAACTTCGTCGAATTTCTTTGAGTTCGTGATCTGCATACTGACTAATCCTTGTGCATCGATTATTTAGACTGGGCATCAACAAGTGAATATCTGTAATCAATTGCTACAGATATTCCTGACATATGACCTCAGGTGAACCATCGCTGTGCTTTCGGAAGCATTCAGCTTCCCGTTCAGGGCTGTTGACCGAGACTCTCCATTAGGCAGGTAGACAGTTAGCGTGTCGCCATGCACGGCATATTGAGCGGTGTATTCGACACCATCATGTTGTAGCGAAATTTCTTCTTCCATCGATGCGCTCCCCATTTCACCTCGAAATGTTCTCTTTAAACTCGATTAAAAGCCAGCGCCACAACCTGGTGCGATGCTCATGGCTCGTTCATAGCAGTCGATCAGACCGACAACCTGGAGCACCAAAGATGGCCGAAACAATCAGCTTGACCCTCAAATTTCCTTTCAAGAGTGCCAGCGGCGAGACGATCTCGAAGCTGTCCATCAAGCGCCTCAAACGCAAAGACATCAGCGCCGCGCAGGCCGTCACCAAAGACGAAGGCGCGCTCGAAGACATGCTCGTGGCCAAGATGCTGGGCATCACCTTGGAGGACCTCGGTGAATTCGATATCGCTGACTCTAAGTCAGCCACCGAGGTGTTGCGGGAAATGTCCAATGGAGGAGACCTTGCTGCAGTCCTGGGACGAGGCACTTTTGCTGGTGCTGAGGATGCAGCCGTCTGAGATTGTCCGACTGGACATGGTGGACTACTGGCGGTGGGTTGAAACCTGTAAACGTGAGATCAATCGTCGCATCGAACTCGCCGAGCAAATGAATGGCTAATCACGACCACTAGTCCGGTCACCACTCCCGCCAACAACGCGCCGCCCGCTGCAACAGGGGCGGCCGCTAGGGCCAGCAATGGCAGACCCAGACAGAACATCAGAACCGCTGCCCACAATGGCAGGCTCGCCAGGCAGAGCCAGGCAAGCCAGATCACACCGACGCCGATGGCGAGTGCATAGAGGGTTTTAGCGGTGCGTAAAGCGGTCTTCTCAAACATGCTCACAGCGTAGCAAATTATGGCTAATGAAGTTCTGGTTGGACTAAAGATCGGGGCCGCAGTATCGGGCAGCCTGAGTGCTGCATTCGGTTCGGCCAAGTCGACTGTGCAGCAGCTTGGTCGTGCTACTGATGGATTGACGGCCAAACAGAAACTCATCGGTACCGAGCTGGCGGCATCCCTAGCGCGTGGCGGCACCGGCATTGAACGCATGCGTCGGCAGTACGACCAGGTCGGCCGCACGATTGATCAACTCAAGGTCAAGCAAGAGCGTCTCAACACCAGTATCGCCAGGGGCGAAACTCTCAAAAACAAACGGGGTGAGCTGCGTGGCCAGGCCATGGAGACGGCTGGAACAGCGGCTGTAATCGGTGCGCCAGTTGTTCAGTCGATGCGTACTGCTATCGACTTCAAAGACAAGACCAATGACATCGCAATCACAGGCGGCTTCAATGCAGAAGAGGAAGCGCAGCTCGGCAATGTAATGCGAGGCGCCGCACTCAAGTGGAATCAAACTCAAACTGAAGTCGCTGCAGGCACGGCAGTGTTAATCGCTGGCGGGATCTCCAGTGCCAAAGAGCTTGCTGCATACGCGCCGGTCATGGCCAAAGCTGCTACCGCCACACGTGCCAGCATGGATGACCTCGGCTCTGTAGCCATCGCGTTGAATGACAACCTCGGTATCGGCGCCGCAGGACTTGAACGTTCGATGAACATGCTGGCCTTTGCTGGCAAAAGCGGTCAGTTCGAACTGGCGGACATGGCCAAATGGTTGCCGCAGCTCACGCCTCAGTTTGCAGCCCTTGGTGTGACTGGTGAGCGCGCAGTCGCCGAAATTGGTGCTTCTCTACAGATCGCCCGCCGAGGTGCTGGCAGTAATGATGAAGCGGCCAACAACTTCAAAAACTTCTTATCAAAAATAACTGCTCCAGACACCCTTAAAGCGTTTGAAAAGTCTGGTATCGACCTTAAAAGCAGCATGAAGAATTTGGTCAGCGAGGGGCTTTCTCCTGCTGAGGCAATGATAAAAATCCTGACTACTCATCTCGGAACCAAAGCACCCGCAGCTGCTGCCGAATACGGAAAAGCGCTGGATCTTAAAGACGATAAAGAGCGGCAGACTGCGTTAGCTCGATTGGATGAGGCTTATAAATTAGGTGAGCTCTTTGCTGACCAGCAGGTACTTTCATTTATTCGGCCTGCACTGGCTAATCAGAAGGATCTTAGTGGTATCCAGAATGGTAGTAAGGATGCGGCCGACAAGGGTGTGGTCGATACGGACTGGAAAAAACGGATGGAGAGCCCGAAGGAGCAGCTAAAAGCGCTGACGATCAATCTTTCGGAGATAGGAATAACCATCGGCAGCACCCTTTTGCCGGCCCTCGTCGACGTCACGCAAGCTGTCATCCCAGTTATGCAATCATTCGGCACTTGGGCCGGTGAGAATCCTGCACTTATCAAAGGTGTCATCGGCCTGGTCGGCGGCCTGTTGCTCGGCAAGTTGGCCTTCATCGGCGTTGCCTACGGGGCCAACCTGTTGCTTTCGCCCTTCGTGGCCATGAGCACCACCATCACAACACTGTCTTCAAAATGGACCTTGCTGCGCGGCATGTGGCAGATGGGTAGGTTCGCACCATTAATCAACGGTATGAGCAAAGGTGCCAGCGCCGTGACTTGGCTTGCTCGGGGCAGCGTGGTACTCGGTAAGGCTCTGGGCGGCAAGTTGCTTTTCGGTCTGCGAGTTGCAGGCCAGGCGATTCTGTGGCTCGGTCGAGCCTTGATGATGAACCCCATCGGTCTGCTGATCACGGGCATCGCCGTGGCGGCTTATCTGATTTATCGCTACTGGGAGCCGATCAAAGGCTTTTTTGCCAGCTTGTGGACGGAGATCAAAGCCGGCTTCAGCGGTGGTCTTTCCGGAATTTTGGGTTTGCTCGTTAACTTTTCTCCGGTCGGTATGTTCTACAGGGCCTTTGCCGGGGTGATGAGTTACTTCGGAGTTGAACTACCGGGCAAGTTCACCGAGTTCGGCGGCATGGTCATTGATGGTTTGGTCAACGGCATCAGCAATGCTTTAGGTGCTGCCAAAGAAGCTGTTATAGGTGTCGGGACTTCGGTCAAAGGCTGGTTTACCGAGACACTCGGCATCCAGTCTCCGAGCCGTGTGTTCATGGGCTATGGCGCGAACATCAGCGAAGGCGCCGCCATTGGCATCAGTGCGCAGTCAGACCTGGTGCGAAAAGCAGCACTTGGCATGGCCGCACAATCAGGCGTCGACCTTGCGCCGCCGAATCCGGCTGATGTCTCCAGGGCGAGCATGATGGGGAGCGCTGGAGGCGTCTCTGCTGGAATGGGTTCCGGCATGGGCGGCGGGCCGAGTTTCACTTTTTCACCTCAGATTACCGTGCCTGGTGGGGCCGACACACAGCAGCAGGTTCAACAAGGGCTACAGGCGGGTTATGTCGAATGGATGCGAATGATGGAGCGCTACATGCACGACAAACGCCGCCGTAGCTATGGCCCATCTGATGAGGGGATCGTCTGATGTTTGCCATCCTGGGCGATATCGAGTTCACCGTAGCGGGTGGCATCAGCGGCATGGAACAAAGTGGATCGGCCGACTGGGCAGAACACGCACGTATTCAAGGGAAACCCTTGCTGGAATGGATCGGTGAAGGTCTGGATGAATGCAACCTGACCATCGAGCTGCACCCGGTCCTGGGCGACCCCGAGGAACGGTTACGAACCCTGCGCCTGGCCAAGAGCAAACATGAGCCTCTGGCCTTTGTGATGGGAAGCGGCGAGTACCTGGGTGCCTACGTCATCACCAACATCTCCAATGCCATCCGTCGTACCACAGCCGTGGGCCAGATCAAGGCTGCAACGGTTCAACTGAACCTGAAGGAATACACCGGGGCTTTCACTCGCAAGGTCGCCCGGCCGGGGCTGCTCGATTCAGCCTTGAGTGGTACATCTGCAGCGGCGGCCGGTAAGCCCGGACTTATCTCGCGGCTGATGCCAACCCCTAGTACCGTCCAGTCGGTGATTGGTTATGCAAAAACGGCCGGGAACATCCTGAAGGCAGGCCAGAACTTGTATGAGACGGTCAAGAGTGGCAACGCCTCGATGATCCTCGGTCAAGTCCCGCAGTTGCTGGGTGTTACAGCCAGGGCTATTGAACCGCTGCAAGGACTGAAATCTGTGGCCGGACTACTGGAAGATGGTTCCGATCTGTCGCGACTGGGTGAGAACGTATTGGGTAGCGTGATGGGGGCTCGATCAGCCCTCAATCCGGTTGACCTGGGCAACATTGTTGATCGGTTCTCCGCGTCCCAAGCTTCGCTTGGTCAGGCGCTCACCACAATGGATGGCGCCCGGACCCGGTTAGCCGGGCTGGCGGCACAAGTCCTGACGAGGAAGTCCTGATGTTTATCACGCATGTCACGACTGAAGGTGAGCGTTGGGACCAGTTGGCCTGGCGGTACTACGGTGATGCTCATCGCTATTTGCCGATCGTTGAGGCCAACACCCATGTGCCGATTACCGCTGCTTTGCCAGCGGGTTTGACCCTGGCCATTCCCATCCTTGAACCCGTGGCCACCACCGAGGATCTTCCACCATGGATGCGATGATCCCCAAGCAAGTACCGGAAGCACGCTTCGTGCTGGCCTATCAGCAGAGCAACATCACCCGCAACGTCAGCCAGCACTTGATCTCCTTGTCCTACACCGACTATCTCACAGGCCAGGCTGACAGCCTGGAGGTCGAACTGGAGGACACCGAGGGTAAATGGCGTGATGCCTGGTATCCAGGGCATGGCGACAGCTTGACTCTATCCATTGGCTGGGAAGGTGAGCCGTTACGCGCTGTTGGACGGTTTGAGATCGATGAGGTTGAGCTGAATTGCCCGCCCTCGACGATCACCATTCATGGCCTGGCCACTGGCATTAAGGCGGCATTGCGGACCACCGAACACCACGCTTATGAAAACACCACACTGGATGCCGTGGCCAACCAGATCGCGGCACGTCAGGGGCTGGAGCTAATCGGCAGTATCGAGCCGATCAAGCTCGACCGGCTGACTCAGCAGGAGTCCGATCTGACCTTTCTGCGCAACTTGGCGGCCGAGTATGACTACGCCTTCAAGGTGACCGGCAACCGTATGGTCTTTCATGCGATCAGTGAGTTGGCCAAGAGCGCTCCGGTGGCAACTCTGGTGCTCCAGGACTTAAGCAGTGTGAACCTGCGCGACCAGATCAAGAGCGTCCCTCAAGCCATCGAGGTAAAGCACAAAGAGCCCGCGAAGAAAAAGCTGATTGCCTACAAAGTCGAGAATGGTGAAACCGTCGCGGTGCCCAGCAGCGTGAGCAAGGCCACCACCAGTGGTGATACCAAAAAGAGCCGCAAGCGCAGTGCCTCGGCCGAAGAGTCCAAGGCAAAAGCCAAGGCCGAGCTGGCCAAGGCCAACCGCGAACGCACCACAGGCAGTTGGGGCGCGATGGGCCGACCCAACCTGCTCAGCGGCAATGTGGTGACCTTGGTAGCGGCGGGAAAACTCGGCGGGAATTACCTGATCACGTCTTCGCAACACCGAATGACTCGGAGTGGCTACACCGTGGACAAATCAGTCTGCCGCATCTCCGCGCCCTCGATCACATTGGCCCAGGAGAACACCAAGCCGGACCTGGCTTTGGCAACTTACGGCATTCAGCAAGAAGTGGTGGCCTGATAATGGAGAGCCAAACATGATGGGTGTTGAGTTGGAATATGGGGAAGTCAGCGCTGTGGATCAACTAACTTGCCGTATCCGGGTGCGCCTGGATGATCGCGATGGGGTTGAGAGCTACTGGCTCAATGTGCCTCAGCGCAACACGCAAGGTACGAAGCGTCGGCCTTTGATGCCCGAACTGAATGAGCAGGTCGCAGTGTTACTGGACTCTGACGGTGTGGGCGGTGTCTATCTGGGCGGGATCTACTCATCGGCCGAACCGCCGCCTGTTGTCGATGAGGACACAGACTATGTGCGCTTCAGCGATGGGACCGTCTCGACGTACGACCGCGCGGCCGGGGTGATGACGTTGGATTGTGTGGGGGCTTTGCTTTTGAAATGTGGCCGGAACATCACAGTTGAGGCGGCTGAGCCGGTGGTGGTGAAGGCTCCTTCGGCCACATTGGATGTGCCGCAGGTCACCTTGAATGGAAACCTGCAGTTGAACGGCAACCTGATGGTGGATGGCAACGTCGACGCAACAGGAACAATTATGGATACCGGCGGCAACTCAAAAAATCACACCCACTAACTAGATGTCCCGCCGCTTGGTTACAGGGGTTAAAGCTCGAATTGCCTCTAATTCCTTCTCTGCGGTGATGCAGTGACGAACCGCCATGTTCAACAGGCTGAAGAGCGTTAGTGCGACTTCGGGAGTGTCATTGAGGTTGACGGTTCCTGGGTGTAGTGACTCATTACCCAATATTCGAATAGTGTCGAACGCTATCAGCGCACGGCTAGGCAATCCCTTTTCTACAAGCTCTCCAATCTGGTCATGAATTTTGCCTGGTTTACCGAGAAGCTCCTGACAGAGCTTTTGCACGCATAGTCGCAACAGAGCCGCCGCCGCACGAGGAGAGTGCGTGAAAACCAGCCTAGCTTCTTCATAATCGACTTTTATGTCGGCGGGCATATCGTGCTCCGCCTCGGGCGCAACACACTTCAAAGGAAAAATAAGGGTTGGACGACCTCCTAGGCGCCCGTCCATAGGTAGGGCAGACATTGGCCGGTCCTCATCAGTAATCCACACACTTGGATCTTTGCAGGCATCGCAGATTGAAAGAGCAATAGACGCGTACTCATCACCGTTCAGAAGCAAGTCATTCCATTTCATGCCTGCGAAGGCGCCACATCGTGGGCAATTGAAGCTCTCCTTTCTGCAGACTGGCGTACCGTCGATTTTGCTCATTGATCTCACCCCTCATCCCATTGTTTCCGCTAATGCTAACCTGCATTGGTCTTTAAACTCGATTAAAAGCCAGTGTCAGCTGGTTTTCTCATCATGGGTGCATGACGACGCCCACTCCCTACACCAGCATCACCGCCGCCCACTGGCAGCCCGCCCTCGGAACATCCGGCGAGGTGGTCGAGGGCTTGCGCGATATCGACCAAGCCATACGTATCGTCCTGACTACATCCAAAGGCAGTGATGCCCATCGGCCGGACTTCGGCAGTGACCTTCATTTATATATCGACTGGCCTGTCAACCGAGTAACCCCGCACCTGGTGCGTGAGGCGGTCGACGCCATTCGTCGTTGGGAAACCCGAGTCTCGGTAGTCCAGGTACTGGTCGTCATTGAAGACTCACGCATTATTTTGCGCGTGCAGTGGCGTGTCGCGGACAGTGTCGCCCAGTTGACCGAGGTGCCCTATGCGCGAGCTGCCTAAACCGGTATTCATTAAGATCGATCCGGCTGCCACTGAGGCCGATCTGATTGCTCGATACGAGTCCAAGGCGAACAAAACCTTGTATCCAGCCCAAGTCGAGCGGCTGTATATCGACCAGATCGCCTACGCCGTGACACGTCTGCAGATGGGTATTCAGAACGCGGGTGAGCAGCTGCTGGTTCGGTTTGCCAAAGGGCCGATCCTCGACTATCTCGGTGAGTTGGTCGCCACTCCCAGGCTGTTGGCTGTTCCTGCGCGTTGCCCGCTTCGATTCAACATGCCGGTAGCGGTGCTGCAACCCTTGCTGATTCGGGCCGGAACTCGGGTCAGTACCCAAGACGCCAAGCTCACCTTTCTCACTGACCAGGACGCCATCATTCCGGCAGGCCAGACCCAGGTCAGCGTCACTGCTACCTGTCTGACCGCTGGTGAACTTGGCAACGGCTGGGCTGTTGGCCAGATCAGCAGCGTTGGTAATCCGCCAGTCGCAGGCCTAACCGCGACGAACACCAGCGTCACTGCTGATGGAGCCGAAGATGAACAGGATGACCGTTATCGCGAACGGATCATCCTGGCACCTGAAGCCTTCAGCAACGCTGGCAGCCGTGGGGCCTATCGCTACCACGCCCTGGCGGTCCATCAGTCGATCATTGATGTCGCGGTGCAAGGACCGGACGAGGGGCAGTCAGATGGCCACGTCGCACTGTTCCCCCTAACCACTACTGGATTGCCTTCGCAAGAGCTGCTTGACCAGGTCAAGAGTCGGGTGAGCGGCGAAAAGTTACGGCCACTGTGTGACACCGTCCACTCCTACGCGCCCATCGAGGTCAACTATGAGATCAAGGCGCGCATCACCTTTTACGACACGGCAACTCGTGCTGAAGCGATGAAGGCTGTCGACGTGGCTGCCGTTGCTTATGCCGCTGAGCGGCGTGCGGGGCTCGGGCGAGACCTTGTCCAGGAGCAACTGACCGCGCTGCTGCAAGTGAATGGCGTTTATCGGGCAGACCTGGAGTTCCCGAATGCTTTGCGCGAGCTGCAGGGACACGAATGGGCGAACTGCACCTTGATCCAGCTGGAGGATGCAGGGGTGGTTAATGGCTAAGCAACAACTGCCACCAGCCCTAGCCGGTGACGAGCGTTTTGCATTGCTGTGCGAGCTGCTCGACGAAACGTTGGACAACCTCGATATCGACTCGATGTTGGTGTACCTGGTCGACCTGGTAAAGCCCCAGTCACTGCCGAATCTGGCTGACCAATTCTCCCTCCTCGATGAGGCTGCCTGGTTGCTGGCTGAGTCAGAAGACGCCCAGCGTAACCTGATCAAAAACTCAGCCCAGCTCCATCGCTACAAGGGCACGCCCTGGGCGATTCGTGAGGTCATTCGTCTGCTGGGCTTCGGCGAAGTGACGCTCCAGGAGGGACTGAGCAATCAGGTCCGCGATGGTTCGATCACCAGGGACGGAACTCATGTTCATGGAGATCCCAGCACTTGGCCTCTCTATCGAGTTTTTCTCAAGCGCGCCATCACTAATGACCAGGCTGCGCTTTTGCGTCGCCTCCTACTATCCGTCGCTCCGGCTCGTTGCCGCTTGGTGTCGCTCGACTACCAGTCAGTGGCTATCCGGCATAACGGCTTTGCTCGTCGCGACGGCCAATACAACTATGGGAGCAGCTAATGGCCGATTTACCCGAATCAAATGAATGGACAGAAGGCATCTACCAGCTTGAGACATCCGACCCGGTATTGGGCGGGCCGGAAGGTATCGACAACCTGCAAGGTAAGCAGCTAGCGAACCGAACGAAGTGGCTCAAGGATCAGATCGCGAAGATCGTTGATGGTACGAACGCAATCGGCAAGGCAATCCAGCTGAAGACGGCTCGAACATTGGAGTTCAAGGGCGCAGCAACGGGAAGTGGTATTTACGATGGGAGCGCTGACACCGAGATCACGTTGACGTTGGCGGACAGCGGTATCGTTGCCGGCTCATTTACCAAAGTCACCTTTAATGCGAAAGGCTTGGCAATCGACGGTAGCAACCCGACAACCTTAGCGGGTTATGGCATTGATCCCGCTACAAAAGCTGAGGCCGAGGCTGGAGATAACGCCAAACCTCTCACGGCTCAAGGCGCTCTTTGGGTGTTGGGAAAGGTCAAGGGGTTTGCCAAGTTCACGGTTAATGGAAGTTTCACTGTGCCGACAGGCGTTACGCAGATCTGGCTGAGTGGATGTGCGGGCGGAGGCGGCGGCGGGAGTGGTAGCGGTGGTACAAACTCTTCGCGCGGCAGTGGTGGCGGCAGCGGTGGCGCTGGCCAGAGCATCCAGAAGGAGCCGTATGCAGTCACCCCAGGGCAGGTTATCCCGATCACAATCGGCGCCGCTGGGTCGGGTGGCGTTGGCGTAGGCACGCAAAATGCCGTGGGGAACGTGGGAACAAACGGCGGGAATACAGTTGTTGGCACGCTAGTCACACTGACGGCTGGGGGTGGCGGTTCTTACGGAACAGATGGAACAGGCGGGACTCGTGGCGCCGGTTGGCCGAATGGCTCCCACGGTAGTGATGGAGTCCTTGCGGGCGTTGGGGGTGGTTCTGGCGATGGCCATGTCGGTGCCTCGGGCCCCTTTGGCGGTGGTGGCGGCGGTAGTCGCGCCGTCGGCAGTTCGGCCTCAAATGCCAGTGGGTATGGGGCGGGCGGCGGTGGCGGCGCGGGTGGTGGGGCTCCGGGCACGCCTTCTTCAAACGGCGGTAATGGCTCACCGGGTTTGGTGCTGATTGAGTATTGAGGGTAAAGATATGACAAAGCAGATCATTTATGACGTGCGCACGGGCTTAATCATCGAGTGGCAAGATCTTGAGGTGTTCGGCTATGCCGAGCCGCCGCCAACCGCAAGGCTGCTCTCGGTGACGTCGGAGCAGTGGGCGCGACAAGATTCGTTGCGCTGGGTGGTAAGCGGCGCTTTGACGTCAGTCGAGCCGGCCGCGCCGGAGCCGGTAATCGTTCCGCGAACGCAAGAAGAAATCGAGGCGCTTCGCCTGCTGGCATACGCGGAGCCAATTACGGGTTCTGATCGCTACTTTGCCGAGGCCCAGCGGATGCAGTTGATGCATGAAAGTGGCTGGGAAGTAGTGCTTGAGAAGGCCATTTCTCGTTATCAAGCAATTCAACTGGAATACCCATGGCCAGTTTCAAGTGACTGAGCATTCATGAACGATCACCTGGAGAACCGCGCAGTCCTGCTTTTGATATTCTGTTGCAACAGATGCAAAAGAATCAGAGGTTATTTATCTCACATCAGGGCGCGGATTTTTCGCGCCCGGCATCACGAGCGAGTACTTTCGGTCGCAACGCTAAGTTTTATTTCTCCAGTTCGCCAACGATCAAAGGCGCTTCGCGGATTGCGGATCTCTTTGAAGGTAGCGACCAGCGTCACTACTACGTGCCCTGTCCAGACTGCGGTCATATGCAGGTACTGGAATGGGAGCATCTTCACTACAGCGACGATTTCAGCACCGTGCATTACAAGTGCGCTGGAGCCGAATGTGATGTGCTCATTGAGGAACACCATAAAGGTGAAATGCTCGCCAAAGGCGAATGGCGTGCGCACGCTGAGGGCGATGGCGAGACGGTAGGATTCCACCTTAACGCACTCTATTCACCGCCCGGCTGGATGGACTGGCGCACCCTGGCTATGCAGTTTGAGAAAGCAAAAATCGCTCAAAACAAAGGCGATCTCGAACCTATGCAAGTGTTCTACAACACTCGCTTGGCCAAGGTTTGGGACAGTGCGCAAGAGCAAACCAAGGCCGAAGTTCTGATCGCTCGGGCGCGTCTCGAAACCTATACTCTCGGTACGATGCCGGTCGGTGTATTGATGCTGACCGGCGCTGTCGACGTTCAGGCCAACCGTTTGGAACTGATGGTGATGGGCTTCGGCGTCGGCATGGAACGCTGGGTTGTGGATCACCAGATCATCTGGGGCGACCCGGCCGACGAGCGCACCTGGTCCGTTCTGGACGAGAAACTCAAGGCCCGATATCGGCATCCCTGCGGTGTCGGTTTAGCCATTCTCGCCACTGGCGTTGACTCCGGTGGTCATCACACCGACGAGGTCTATCAGTTCTGCCGCGTTCGCCGCTGGCGCAATATCTTCGCCATCAAGGGTGCGAGCAAGCCGGGTCGACCGGTGATTGCACAGCGCCCATCCATGGTTGACGTTACATGGAAGGGCCAGACCGAACGCAACGGCGCCGAGTTGTGGTTCGTCGGTACCGACACCGCCAAAGACTGGATCTACAACCGCTACCCGTTCCCGGACGGTCCTGGCTCGCTTCACTTTGCCAATGACCTGCCGGACGAGTTCTTCGCCCAGTGCGTGGCTGAACGCAAGGTCGCTCGTTACGTGCGCGGCCACAAACGTATCGAGTGGATCAAGGGTAAAGCAGAGCGTAACGAAGCCCTCGACCTCATGGTGTATTGCTTGGCGATGGCGCATTACTTGGGCATCAATCGTTATCAAGAAAATGACTGGGAACGCGTGCGACATTCGTTGGCGCAATCTGGATTGTTTGATGACACACCGGTTGCGAAGACCGTTCATGACGCGCGCATTACCACGGCAGTTCCACCAGCGACAGTTGTCGCTTCCGCGAAATCCGCACCCCGACCTGCTGCACCGGTCGCGACACCGCGCCCTGTGGCACCCCCTCAACGCCGCAGCTCTGCCAGCGGTTATCTGAAGAGACGCTGATATGTCCTTTACAAAAAAGCACCTCGACGCAGTTGAGGCGGCCATTGCTCGCGGTGAGAAAACTGTGCGCTACACCGACCGTACCGTCGAATACCGCACGGTCGATGAACTGCTCAAGGCGCGCGAGGAAATACGCTCGTCGTTGGCAAGTGCAACTGGGCCACGTTCGCGCGTCGTCCGGCTGTACCATGCTGGGAAGGGGGTCTGATGGCCCGACAGTTTCCAACGCTGACCCGTAACGGATTTGTGCTGCCGTCCAACATCAAGGCCAGTTACGAAGGCGCCGGTGAAGGGCGCCGCTCCACTGGCTGGGACGCTCCCGACAACGGGATCAACAGCATCAACACTCCCGCCCTGCGCAATCTGCGGTCGCGTTCGCGGGCGGCGGTTCGCAACGACCCTTACGCCTTCAACGTCATCGACAAGCGCGTCAGCAACCTGATCGGCACGGGCATCACCCCTCGACCCACAACCGACGATGATGCTTTGCGCAAGCTTCTGCAGGAGCTGTGGGGGGATTGGGTCGATGAGTCGGACGCGGATGATCGCACCGACTTCTACGGCCAGCAGGCGCTGGTAGCACGCACGGTTGAAACCTCGGGCGAGTGCTTCGTACGGTTGCGTCCGCGCGGGCTTGATGAAGGCTTGGCCGTTCCGCTGCAGCTGCAGATCCTCGCACCGGAATTCGTGCCACACGACAAATTCGAGACCACCAAAAACGGCAACGTCATCCGCGCTGGCATCGAGTTCACCCCCGGCGGCAAGCGGGTGGCGTACTGGATGTACCTGTCGCATCCGCGCGATGCAGCGTCGCTGAACGCCGGCTACAACCAATTGGTCCGCGTGCCTGCCGCCCAGGTGCTGCACATCTTCGAACCGGTGGAGCCTGGTCAGTTGCGGGGTGTGCCGCGATTGTCGCCGGTGCTCAAACGCCTGCGCAGTCTGGACAACTACGATGACGCAGTGCTGTTCCGTCAGGAAGTGGCCAACCTGTTTGCCGGTTTCATCAAGCGTCCGGCGCCGGACTCGGGACCCCTTCCCAGAGATCCGGTGACCGGTCAGCCGCTCGATCTGGATCGAGATGGCTTCACCCCGATGGTCGCGCTCGAACCCGGCACCATGCAGGAACTGGGGGCAGGTGAGGAGGTTGAGTTCTCCAAACCACCGGACGCCGGCAACAACTACCCGGACTTCATGCGGCAGCAATTGATGGCTGCAGCGGCGGGTAGCGGTACGCCTTACGAGATCCTCACCGGCGACATGCGCGGGATCAACGACCGAGCGCTGCGGGTGGTGCTCAACGAGTTCCGACGTCGCCTGGAACAGCTGCAGTTCAGCGTTTACGTCCATCAACTCTGCCGCCCGGTACGGGCGGCGTGGATGGACATGGCGGTGCTGTCTGGCGTCCTGGTGCTGGACGATTACGCACAGAAACGCCGCCAGTACCTACGTACCCGTTGGGTGCCACAAGGCTGGGCCTACATCCAGCCAGTACAGGACGTGCAGGCACGCCGGATGGAAGTACAGGCCGGGTTTTCTTCTCGTAGCGAGATGGTGCTGCGCACCGGCTACGACGCCGAAACGGTCGATCTGGAAAACGCCGCCGATCTGGCACGGGCCACAAAACTGGGCCTCAACTACAACACCCTTGATGCCGTCGAAGACACCGACGACAAGGAGCAACCATGAGCAAACAAGCGCGACCGCGCATTTACAACCGCGCGGGCAAGCGCGTCGAGGTTCAGGACAAGACCTGGTATGCCCTGCAGGCCAGTGGAGAGGCCACCGAGCGAGTGATCGAGGTTTTTGTCTATGGCGAGATCGGCGCGTGGGGCATCACTGCCAATCAGTTCGTGCAGGATCTGCGCGCCATGGATGATGGTGTGTCACCGGTGATCGCCGCGTTCAACAGCATCGGCGGCGACTTGTTCGATGGTTTGGCCATGCACAACGCGCTGTCGCGTCTGGGCGAGCGCTGTACCGGACGGATCGATGCGCTCGCCGCCAGTGCTGCCAGTGTCGCCGTGTGCGGTGCGCACCGGGTGGTGATCGCTTCCAACGCGATGTTGATGATCCACAACCCGTGGACCTACGCCGCCGGTGATGCGGAGGATTTCCGCAAGGTTGCAGACGTCCTCGACCAGACCATGGAAGCGATCATTGCGGCATACAAGGCCAAAGCGCCCGACATTGATGAGGTAGAGCTGCGGCGTCTGGTGGCGGCTGAAACCTGGCTGACCGCCAACGAAGCGGTGGCTTTGGGCCTGGCTGATGAAGTGGGTGACGGCGTCAAGGTCAAAGCCTGTCTTGGTCAAGGTGCGGTGCTGCAACGATTCCAGAACGCACCGGCTGAATTGCTGGCCCAGCTCGAAGAGCCGCCTGAACCGGATCCCGAACTTGAACCTGTCGATCCGCCATTGGTGCCGCCTGTAGTCGACTCGGCCAAGTTGGCATTGATGATCACTCAGCGCTGCACGGCGGCGGGCATCAGCAACCTGATCGAGCCGCTGCTCAAGTCCACCCAGCTTGAAAGCGAAGAGATCGTTTTGGCGGGGCTGGCACGCGCCAAGGCGGTGAACGACCTCTGCGTGGCCGCGCGTCTGCCGGAATTCAGCGCCGAGTATGTCGCGGCCGGTCTGGATGCGGCGGCGGTGCGGGCGCGTCTGTTCGACAAGATTGTCACCAGCGGTAAGGGCTTTGAAATCGACAACAGTCTGCCGCTGGCGGACGACCCGGCACCCAAGGTGCTGGCCAAACAACCTGACCCCAACTCGATTTGGGCTGCTCGCCAAGCGGCTCAAACTGGAACCGCGCACGGCGCGAAAGGAGCACGAGCATGACCATCAAACAGGAACCGATGCACGCAGGTGAATTCCTGCTGTCCGAGGGCGCCGGCACGATCTCGCGCGAAGCGATTAATGTCGCGGCGGGTCCAGCATTGTGGCCGGGACAAATTCTCGGGCTGGTGACCGCCACCGGCGAATTCGCACCGTACAACCCAACGGCAGAGGACGGCAGTGAAAACGCTGTCGCAATTCTCTACGGCCCGCTCGGCGAATCCGACGTGGTGCGTCGCGGTCGCGCCGTGGTGCGGTTGGCCGAGGTCAGCGAAGCGCACTTGACCGGCCTCGATCTGGCTGCCGAGAAAGCCTTGGCCGCACATTCGCTGATCGTCCGCTAAGGCGTTTCCTTCTTTTATATGCATCCCGCCGCGTGCGGGATTTTTCGTTTCTGGAGAGTACCCATGGCCGATATCGCCATTTTTGACGACGAAGCGTTTACCGTTACTTCGCTGACCGCTGCACTCAATGATCAACCGTACCTGCCAGGGCGCATCAGCGCCTTGGGACTGTTCCGCGAGGAAGGCATTACCACGCTGACCGTTCAGATTGAAAAGGACGGCGACACCTTGGCACTGGTGCCCGCTGGCGAGCGTGGCGGTTCTGGTCTGGTGGTTGCGGCGAGCAAGCGCAACCTGATCCCGTTCAACACCGTGCACCTGCCTGAGCGCTTCACGATCAAGGCCGACGAGATCCAAGGCATCCGTGCTTTCGGTACTCGCACTGAGTTGCAGGCGGTGCAGGACGTGGTCAATGCGCGCCTGGCTAAGGCGCGGCGCCAGTTGGACGCCACACACGAGTTCCAGCGTATGGGCGCACTGAATGGCCAGATCCTCGACGCCGATGGCTCGACGATCCTGCTGGACCTTTACGACCGTTTCGGTGTGCAACGCCAGAAGCTGCCCATGGGGTTGGCAGATCCAAGCACTGAGCTTCGGGTTAAATGCGGTGAAGCACTGGACATGCAGGAAGACGCGCTCGGCAGTGTGACCAGCACCGGTTCTCGCGCCTTCTGCGGCAAGAACTTCTGGAACAAGCTGATCGTTCACAAGTCGGTCAAAGAGACCTACCTCAACAGTCAGCAGGCAGCAGCTCTGCGCGGTGATGCTCGTGAAAGCTTCGAGTTCGGCGGCATCATCTGGGAGCGCTACCGTGGCAAGGTGGCCGGAGTTTCCTTTGTCCATGACGACAAGGCGCTGCTGGTTCCCGAAGGCGTGCCGGATCTGTACATCTCGGTGTTTGCCCCGGCTGACTACATGGAAACGGTCAACACTCAGGGCATTCCGTACTACAGCATGATCGAGCCGCTGCCCTTCAACAAAGGCATGGCCGGTGAGGCGCAGTCCAACCCGCTGCACCTGTGCACCCGACCACGTGCCCAGATCCTGCTGGAGCTCTGACCGTGGGCTTTCGCGACCTGGTCGCCGAGGTCGACGCGGTGGTGTTCGAAACGCTGGGCGATACCGCGCGGATCGAGGGTCGCGACGAGCCAGTGTTCGGCATGTTCGCCGCGCCCTGGCTGCAACCCAAGTTCGGCAAGCTCAACACCGGGTTGCGCGAGCCGCGCTTCGAGATCCGCGTCAGTGATTCGCAAGGCCTGGAGCAGGGGATGCTGGTCAGCGTTGACTTACCTGCCTTGGATGGCGGCGGTGACTACGA
>NZ_JBIUXX010000039.1:15157-59763 GCF_044744235.1 Pseudomonas sp. NPDC087346 | reverse complement strand
GTCGAGAAGTACATCACCGACACCGCGTTCGCCATGGGCTGGCGCCCGGACATGTCCAAGGTCAAACCGACCGGCAAACGTGTCGCGATCATCGGCGCAGGTCCGGCGGGTCTGGGTTGTGCCGACGTGCTGGTGCGTGGTGGCGTGACTCCGGTGGTGTTCGACAAGAACCCGGAAATCGGCGGCTTGCTGACCTTCGGCATCCCCGAGTTCAAGCTTGAGAAGACCGTGCTGAGCAATCGCCGCGAAGTCTTCACCGGTATGGGCATCGAGTTCCGTCTGAATACCGAAGTCGGCAAAGACGTGACCATGGAGCAACTGCTCGAAGAATACGATGCAGTGTTCATGGGCATGGGCACCTACACCTACATGAAGGGCGGCTTTGCCGGTGAGGATCTGCCGGGCGTGCACGATGCGCTCGACTTCCTGATCGCCAACGTCAATCGCAATCTCGGTTTTGAAAAGTCGCCGGAAGATTTCGTCGACATGAAAGGCAAGAAGGTTGTGGTGCTCGGCGGTGGTGACACGGCGATGGACTGCAACCGTACTTCGATTCGTCAGGGCGCCAAATCGGTGACCTGTGCCTATCGTCGTGACGAAGCGAACATGCCGGGCTCGCGCAAAGAGGTGAAGAACGCCAAGGAAGAAGGCGTGAAATTCCTCTACAACCGTCAGCCAATTGCCATCGTTGGTGAGGACAAGGTCGAAGGCGTGAAAGTGGTCGAGACCCGTCTCGGCGAACCGGACGCCCGTGGCCGTCGCAGCCCTGAGCCGATCCCGGGCTCCGAAGAGATCATCCCGGCCGACGCCGTGGTCATCGCTTTCGGTTTCCGTCCGAGCCCGGCGCCGTGGTTCGAACAGTTCGAAATCCAGACCGACAGCCAGGGCCGCGTTGTTGCGCCTGAGCAAGGCAAGTACAAGCACCAGACCAGCAATCCGAAAATCTTTGCCGGTGGCGACATGGTGCGTGGTTCCGACCTGGTGGTAACCGCAATCTTCGAAGGCCGTAATGCGGCTGAAGGGATTCTGGATTACCTGGAAGTCTAAGCCCTGATCGAAACTGCAACGCAATACCTGTGGGAGCTGGCTTGCCAGCGATAGCATCAACTCGGTCTGAATGACACACCGAGGTGTCTGCATCGCTGGCAAGCCAGCTCCCACAGTGTTTCTCGGTGTTGCTAAAAGCTGTGTTTCATTGCAATAAATTGACCCGATAGACAAAAGGCTGACCTGCAACCGTGCCTTTTGCGTCGCGCTCTGAGAAAATGCCCGCACTTTTTTTCCGGATGCCGACATGACTGCCCTGAAGAACGACCGTTTCCTTCGCGCCCTGCTCAAGCAACCCGTAGACGTCACCCCGGTGTGGATGATGCGTCAGGCCGGTCGCTACCTGCCTGAATACCGCGCCAGCCGCGCCAAGGCCGGTGACTTCATGAGCCTGTGCATGAACCCGGAGTTCGCTTGCGAAGTCACGATGCAACCGCTCGACCGCTATCCACAACTGGACGCGGCGATCCTGTTCTCCGACATCCTCACCATCCCCGATGCCATGGGCCAGGGCCTGTACTTCGAGACCGGTGAAGGTCCGCGCTTCAAGAAAGTCGTCAGCACTTTGGCTGACATCGAAGCCCTGCCGATCCCTGATCCACACAAAGACCTCGGCTACGTGATGGACGCGGTCAGCACCATCCGCCGCGAGCTGAACGGCCGTGTGCCGCTGATCGGCTTCTCCGGCAGCCCGTGGACTCTGGCGACCTACATGGTTGAAGGCGGCTCGTCGAAAGACTTCCGCAAGACCAAAGCCATGCTCTACGACAACCCGCAAGCCATGCACCTGCTGCTCGACAAGCTGGCTCAGTCGGTGACGTCGTACCTCAACGGCCAGATCATGGCCGGCGCACAAGCGGTGCAGATCTTCGATACCTGGGGCGGCAACCTGTCGGCAGCGGCGTATCAGGAGTTCTCGCTGGCCTACATGAAAAAAATCGTCAGCGGCCTGATCCGCGAGCACGAAGGTCGCAAGGTGCCGGTGATCCTCTTCACCAAGAACGGCGGCCTGTGGCTGGAAAGCATCGCCGACGCCGGCGCCGACGCACTGGGTCTGGACTGGACCTGCGACATCGGCAACGCCCGCGCCCGCGTGGGTGACAAGGTTGCGCTGCAAGGCAACATGGACCCGACCGTGCTTTACGCCAAACCAGAAGCGATCCGCAGCGAAGTCGGGCGCATTCTGGCCAGCTACGGCAAGGGCAGCGGCCACGTGTTCAACCTCGGCCATGGCATCACCCCTGAGGTTGATCCGGAACACGCTGGCGCGTTCTTGCGTGCCGTGCATGAGTTGTCGGCGCAGTATCACGAGTGATCGCGCTGCAATAAAAAACGCCCGGCCAATGCCGGGCGTTTTTGTTTCTAATGTAGGTTTTGTATCAGGCTTTGACACCCTGCAACGGCGGCAACTTCGCCAGTTTCAACGCCACCAGCAGCGCCACCACCAACAGCGCGCCAATGAACAGGCCGATGCCATTCCATCCGCCCATATGCCAGAACACCCCGCCCGCCGTCCCGGCAATGCTCGAACCCGCGTAATAGCTGAACAGATACAACGACGACGCCTGCCCTTTGGCCTTGAGCGCCCGACGGCCAATCCAGCTGCTCGCCACCGAGTGCGCGCCGAAGAAGCCGAAAGTGAAAATCAACATGCCGAGGATCACCAATGGTAACGGTGTGAACATGGTCAGGGCGAGGCCGGCGAACATCAGCGCAATCGTCGCCCACAACACTTTGCGGCGCCCCAGTTTGTCCGCCAGCGAACCAATTTTCGCCGAGCTGTAGATGCCCGACAGGTACACCACTGACAGCAGCCCCACAAACACCTGATCGAGGTTGTACGGTGCGGCCAGCAAGCGATAACCGATGTAGTTGAACAGGGTGACAAACGCACCCATCAGCACGAAGGCCTCAAGGAACAACAACGGCAGCCCCGCATCACGAAAGTGCATGGTGAAGCCATCGAGCAGACTGCGCGGGTGCAGCGAGCGCGAGCGGAAGTTGCGCGATTCCGGGAGAATTTTCCAGAACACCGTGGCTGCGATAAGTGCCAGACCGCCGATCACCAGCATCGCCGTGTGCCAACTGACGAAGTCGATCAACACCCCGGTAATCAAGCGTCCGCTCATCCCGCCAATCGCATTGCCGCCGATGTACAAACCCATCGCCAGACCGATGTGCTGCGGATGAATCTCTTCACTCAGGTAAGTCATCGCCACTGCCGCCAGCCCGCTCAACGACAGCCCGATCAGCGCTCGCATGATCAGAACACCTTGCCAGCTCGGCATCATCGCGCTGGCCATGGTGCACAGCGCCGCGGCGAACAATGCCGCGACCATCACCGGTTTGCGCCCGACCCGGTCGGAAATCGGCCCGGTAATCAGCAGACCGATGGCGAGCATGCCGGTCGCCACCGAGAGAATCAGGCTGCTCTGCGCCGCATTGATCGAATACTCGTGAGACAGCAGCGGCATCATCGGTTGCACGCAATAGAGCAAGGCAAAGGTCGCGAAGCCGCCACTGAACAGCGCCAGCACCGTGCGCATGAACATCGGTGTGCCTTTTTCGATGTAGATCTCTTGCAGCTCGGCGACGATATCGTCCGCCGCAGCAGGCGGGACTTCATGGGCAAGGGGCGCGACAGCAGTTTTCACTTCAGACCTCGGAGGGCACGGCCAGGCAGGCAATGGAAAAAATCATATAGCTGGCTAATGTTTCTATCCAATATATTGTTCGACCTGTTTGATAGCTTTAACGACCTAATGGGGTTTCCATGGAATTGCGTCACCTGCGCTACTTCATCGCCGTCGCCGAAGAACTGCATTTTGGCCGCGCCGCACAGGTGCTGGGCATCTCCCAGCCGCCGCTGAGCCAGCAGATTCAGGCGCTGGAGCAAGAGGTCGGCGCCCGCCTGTTCGAACGTACCAATCGTCGGGTTGAGCTTAGCGAAGCGGGGCGATTGTTTCTCGAAGAGGCGCGACTGGTTTTGGCGCAGGTCGACAAAGCGGCGGATGTCGCCCGCCGTGCACAGCTCGGCGAACTCGGAGAACTGAAGATCGGCTTCACCTCGTCGGCACCGTTCAACTCGACCATTCCCCAGGCGATCTTTGCTTTCCGCCAGCGCTTTCCGGCGGTGCATCTGAATCTGCGCGAGATGAGCAGCACCATGGTTGCCGATGCGTTGGTCGATCAATCGATTGAAGTCGGGATCATGCGTCCGTTGGGGCTGCCGGATTCGCTGAGTGTGGTCGAATTGATGCGCGAACCGCTGGTCGCCGTGCTCAGCTCCAAACATCCGCTGGCGCAGGGCAGTGAAGAAGGGTTGTTTCTTTCGGAGCTGGCGCTGGAACCCTTTGTGTTCTTCCCGCGCAGCTACGGCAGCGGTCTGTATGCGCAATTGCTCAGTCTGGCGCGGGATGCCGGTTTCAGTCCGCACTTCGCTCAGGAGGCCGGCGAGGCCATGACCATCATCGGCCTGGTGGCCGCCGGGCTGGGCGTCTCAGTGATGCCAGCCTCGTATCAGCGCATGCGCATCGATGGCGTGGTCTACCGACCGCTGCGCGACCCGGAGGCGGTGACGGCGGTGTGGCTGGTGCAGCGCAAGGATCAGAAATCACCGATGGCCAAAGCCTTCGTCGAACTGCTCACGCACAAGGTCGAACCATTGAGTGCTTAACATCAAAAGTATTTGATGTTCATTACAGGTGACGTGTCGTATCCATTGCTTTATGCAAGATACGCACGATGGCAATGCCGTAAGGTTCGACGGTCAAGTAGGCTGTGTGATGTTCAATACTTATGCGCCGGTAGCCCCTTCGGATTTCATCGCATGTCCTTGCTCTGGAAGGCCACGCCGCTAACTCATCAAAGGTAGTCGTCAGGATATCCGTGTACTCGTTGGCTTGCTGCACACTCCAGGTTTGAGCGGTGTAACGCCAGATGTCTTCCAGATCCATTTCTGCCGCAGGCGTCAGTCGATATTCAGCCATGCTTATCCGTCATGCGTTGCTTGAAAGACTGCGCGTTGAATGGTCGAGGCTCGCCGCTAGCTTCCCCGGCGATGAGCGCTGAACGGATTGCTTCAAGGCTATAGCGTTGTTCCTGTTCTCGACGAATCAGGTCGCGGATGCATTCGCTGTCGTTCGTGTACTGACCGGCCTCGATTTGAGCCTTTATCCAGCTGTCTTGTGCGTCGGTCAAGGTGATGGTCTTGCGCACAGTAGCCATGATTTACCCTCAAGGTGTTGTTTGGTAGGCGCAGATTATCATACTACTGGTGCGATTCTGTGCCGTGGCTTCGTCGCAACCGCAGCCTGGGATCTTTTGATCTTGCCACTCAAGGCAATCGCACCAGATCCCCCTTTAACGCCACCCGCGTCGCAAAAACACCCGCCCGACATTCATACGTATTCAGATCCTTGCGCACATGCTGGTCGTAGAAACTGACGATGTTGGTCACCGCATTCGCCCCGACCCGCTTGGCATCGGCCTGCAGCTTGATCAGATTCGACTGCAGCACCCACTCGCAGGAGTCGTGATCGCTCTTGTTGGAACCATTGGTGCGCAAGTCGCTCACCACACCACGCTGCAACAACCGCTGTGTGCCCTGCGGCCCATTGCCCGCCAGATAAAACTTCACACTGCCATCCAGCCGCCCGGCGCGAATCGCATCCGACAGCACCGTCTCGAATGGCATGTACATCAGATTGGTGGCCTGGCTGGCGCTGGGCAGCAGCCCCAACAGCGCGGCGGCGAACAGGGCTTTCACTTGCATGGTCATCTCCTTGACGGTGAAAGAGAACCGCGAGAGTTCGATCGACCTGGCTCGCCGTTCGGGCAGGCGCTGCGTGATGGCCTGCTTGAGCGAGTGTAGATGCTGAAAATGAAGAGGGCGCCAAATGGCGCCCTTTGTGGCGAGGGAGCTTGCTCCCGCTGGGTTGCGAAGCGGCCTCAAATCCTGTGTTCGCGGTCTGTCTGTAAATTCGCAGCCTCCGGATTTACGACTGCTGCGCAGCCGAGCGGGAGCAAGCTCCCTCGCCACAGATGATGTGTTCGTCAGTCCACGTGCGCCAAATCACCACGCAGCGCCACGCTCGACACCACCAGCCCGGCGCGGCACTGGAATTTTTCGGTGTCTTTGTAGAGGTCGCGCTGGTCGACACTGGCGATGTTGATCACGGCGTTGGCGTCGGCTTTTTTCGCTGCGTTCTGCAGGGTCGCGAGGGCCGATTGCAGGGCCCAGAAGCAGGCGTCGGCGTCGGATTTGTTCGAGCCGTTGGTCTTGCGGCTGCTGCTGACGGTATCGAGTTTGCGCACCTGGTTGGGCAGGGTTTCGCCGGCCAGGTAGAACTTCACGCTGCCGTCGAGCAGGCCAGCGTCTGTGGCGCGTTTGACGCCTTCGCGAAAGCTCAGGTAGGTCGGTTCGTCGGCGCCCTGGTTGATGATGCCCAGGTTGTTGACGGCTTCGATGTCCGGGTTGATCGACAGTTCTTTGAGCACGTTGTCGCGCAGACGGTTGACCCAGCGGTTGTAGTTGCCGTGGATCTTGCCGTCCTTGTAGTTCAGGCCGTAGCTGCTGCGGTAGTCGATTTCGAACGAAGTCGGGGTGAACGGAATGTCGACTTCGGCGTGATGGCTGCCACGTACGGTAATGGCGGCCTTGATCATGCCCGGCTTCACCGATTGCACGACCCATTGGCGGTCATTCAGTGCGGTGACGATGGCGCGGCTCATTTGCGGCGAGGTGAAACCGAGGTTGCTGGAGAACTCTTCCTTGGCGTTGTACACCGGTTTGCTGGTGCATCCGCCGAGCACCAAGGCCAGGGCCAGCAGGGCGGCGATGCGGTAAAACTGAGTCATTCCCTTCACTCCAAACGTATTGCGGTCAGTGCCAGCGGCGGAAAATCAACGAGGTGTTGACGCCACCAAAAGCGAAATTGTTGTTCATCACGTAGTCGTGATGCATCTGGCGGAATTCGCCGCGCAGGTAATCGAGCTTGCCGCAGTGCGGATCGATCTCGTCGAGGTTGAACGTGTGCACATACTGATCGCGGTTGAGCATCTCGATGCTGAACCACGACTCCAGCGCCCCGCAGGCCCCGAGCGTGTGGCCGAGGAAACTCTTCTGCGAACTGATCGGCATGCGTTCACCGAACAAACTACTGGTCGCCAGTGTTTCGGCAATGTCGCCCTGTTCTGTAGCCGTACCGTGACCATTTACGTAGCCGATGACATCTGGCGTCACGCCAGCGTCTTCCAGTGCCAGCTCCATGGCGCGGCGCATGGTGATTTGCTCTGGACGTGTGGTGTGCTGGCCGTCGGCGTTGCTGCCGAAACCGACGATCTCGGCGTGGATATGCGCGCCTCGGGCGAGGGCGTGTTCCAGCTCTTCGAGCACCAGCATGCCGGCGCCTTCACCGATCACCAGGCCATCGCGATCCTTGTCATAGGGACGCGGACTGGTTTGCGGCGCATCGTTTTTCAGGCTGGTGGCGTACAGCGCGTCGAAGACCATGGCTTCGGTGGGGCAGAGTTCTTCGGCGCCGCCAGCAAGCATCAACGGCAGGCGCCCGAACTTGATCGCCTCGTAGGCATACCCGATGCCCTGGCTGCCGCTGGTGCAGGCGCTGGAGGTCGGGATCAGACGCCCGGTCAGGCCGAAGAAAATGCTGATGTTCGCTGCGGTGGTGTGCGGCATCATCCGCACGTAGGAGTTGGCGTTCAGCCCCTCGGCCACCGAGTTGAGCAGCATGTTGCCGAACGCTTTGATCTCGTCGGTGCTGCCAGTGGATGAGCCGCAGGCCACGCCCATCCGGCCGTCCTTGATCGACGGGTCGCCGAGCAGTCCGGCGTTGGCCAATGCCTGTTCTGCCGCACCAACTGCAAGGCGCGAGACGCGGCCCATACTGCGCAGTTGCTTGCGGGTCCAGTGGCTCGGTACGACGAAATCGTCGACAGGCCCGGCCAGCCGGGTGTTGAGTTCGCTGAAGCGATCCCACTCATCCATTCGGCGGATGCCGCTGCGATTGGCCGCGAAGTTGCCGGCGATGGTTTCCCAGTCGCTGCCCAGAGAGGTAATGCCGGCCATGCCGGTGACGACGACGCGCTTCATCAGCACAAGCCTCCGTTGACCGCCAGCACCTGGCGGGTGATGTACGAGGCTTCCGCCGACATCAGGAAATTCACTGCACTGGCCACTTCTTCCGGAGTGCCCATGCGTTGTGCGGGGATCATTTTCATCAGTTCCTCCACCGGCATGTTTTCGTCGAGCATGGCCGTGTCGATCAGGCCCGGGGCGACGCAGTTAACCGTGATTTTGCGCTTGCCGAGTTCGATCGCCAATGCTTTCGCGGCGCCGATCACTCCGGCCTTGGAGGCGCTGTAGTTGACTTGGCCACGGTTGCCGATCAACCCGGAAACCGAAGTGATGCAGACAATTCGCCCGGCGGCGCGACGGCGGATCATCGGCATCATCACCGGGTGCAAAACGTTGTAGAAGCCATCGAGATTGGTCCGCAGCACCACGTCCCAATCGTCATCGCTCAGTGCTGGAAAGGCGCCGTCGCGGGTCAGGCCGGCGTTGAGTACCACGCCGTAATAGGCGCCGTGGGTTTCGACGTCGGCTTCGAGAATGCTTTTGCAGGTTTCGCGGTCGGCGACGTCGAATTGCAGAATGCGCGCCTTGCGGCCCAGTGCTTCGACTTCGGTTTGCACCGCTTGCGCTTCGGCCAGGCCGCTGCGGCAATGCAGGACGATGTCATGCCCGGCCTGCGCCAGACGCAGCGCGATAGCGCGGCCAATGCCACGGCTGGAGCCGGTGACCAATACGGATTCAGTCATCGTTCGACTCCTTGGATTGTTGTAGATATTGCCCCGCTTCGGGCGGGCGGAACACGTTCAGTCGGGCGCTGGCATGAATGCCCGGCGCGTTGATGTGGCATTCGAAGACGCCCATGCCGTTATCGTCTTCCAGCGAGCGCAGACCGTGGATGGTCAGTTCGCTGCCAGCCGGAAACGCCTCGACATTGCATTCGAATTTGCGCGTGCCGAGCAGAAAACCCAGCTCCACGGCGTTGCCCTTTTGTCGCGCGTGGCAACCGGCGAAGGCCGCAACACTCTGCGCCATCAACTCAATGCCGACCCACGCCGGCAGGCTGCCGTCGGGCAAGTTGAACAGGCCGTCGGGGCGCACGGTGAGCCGGGTGTGGATCTGCTCGTCGTCGAAGCTCAGCACCTCGTCGATCAGGATCATGTCGCCAGCGTGCGGCAGCAGCTCGGCGAGCGGCCAGTCACTCATGGGGCATCTCCAATAATCAGGCTGACGTTGTTGCCGCCGAAGGCAAAGGAGTTGCTCATCAGGTAGCGGGGAGCAATGGACGACAGGCGTTCGCTTGCGGTCACCCACTTCAGGGCTGGTAGAGCCGGATCGGCCTGACTGTCCCAGACGTGTGGCGGCAACGCGTGTTCAGGATTGTCGGCGCTCAGGCTCAGCCAGCAGAACGCCGCTTCCAGTGCACCAGCGGCGCCGAGGGTGTGGCCGGTCATCGGTTTGGTCGACGAGCACGGTACGCCCTGCGGAAACAGCGCGTCGACCGCCAGACTTTCCATGGAATCGTTGTGTTGGGTGGCGGTGCCGTGCAGGTTCAGATAATTGATTTGCCCGGCTTGCAGATGTGCGCGGCTCAGGGCTTTCTGCATCGCTTGCAGCGCGCCGCGACCGCTCGGCTCCGGCGCAGAAATATGGTGCGCATCGGAACTGGCCCCAGCACCGAGCAGGGCGATGGCCGGGCCGTTGCCGGGTTGTTTACTCATCACGAACAGCACCGCCGCTTCGCCGATGTTGATGCCGTTGCGGTTGGCGGAAAACGGATTGCAGCGCTCGTCGGAAACCGCTTCAAGCGATGAAAATCCGTTGAGCGTGAGTTTGCACAGGCTATCGACGCCACCGCACAGCACCGCGTCGCACAGCCCGAGATCGAGCAGACGTTGCGCGCTCATCAACGCCCGGGCGCTGGAGGTGCACGCCGTGGAAATCACATAGGCCGGGCCGCTGAGTTGCAGCCAGTCGGCGAGAAAATTCGCCGGGGCGCCGAGTTCCTGTTGCCGATAATCGTAGTCGGCCGGGAATTGTTGATTGCTGATGTAATGCGCCAGACCACGACTGGCTTCATCGATGCCCGAAGTGCTGGTGCCAAGCACCACACCAATGCGCTCGCGACCGTAGGTCTGGATCGCTTGTTCGATGTCGTCACGGATCTGCAATGCCGCTTCCAGCAGCAATTGGTTATTGCGGCTGCTCTGTTCCGCCAGGTGTGGCGGGATCGGCGCGAGGTCGCCCTGCACGGACGCCACTGGCAATTCGCGTTCGGGCACCCAACCACCTTCGAGGCGCATGCCCGAGCAGTCACCGGCGAACAGGTTTTGCGCCACCTGGCGTTTATCGCGGCCGAGGGCGCAGATCACACCGAGAGCGTTCAGATAAGCGGTCATGACGTCGGTTCACCGAGTGGCGACACGCGATAACGCGGGCCTTGAGGCAGATTCAATTCGAAGTTCAGCGGTTGTGAATAACGCACGTCCCAACGCGCCGGCAGGGAACGTTGTTTGTCCTGTTGTTGCGCAGCGGGGTAGTTGCGCAGCAGTTCACCGGGTGGCGTCAGCGCGAACAGCAGCGCGGCGAACAGCTCCCGGGCTTCGGGGTTCGGCGGCAGCAGTCCATCGGCCTGCCAGTGTCCGTCGATCAGTTGCTGACGGGCCACGGGAATGCCCAGCGGGTCCATCATCGACCAGCGAATGCCCGGGCCTTCTTGCTGGATAACCAACAGCCAGTCCTGACGTTGATCGGCCTGGTGGCGTTCGATGTGCAATTGCAGCGGCAAGGGCAGTTTCGGGTTATCCACAGGCAGCGGCGCGTTGTTAGCGCATCCACTGAGCAGGGCAAACACCACCAACATCAGCCACACCACAATTCCTGTGGGAGCTGGCTTGCCAGCGATGGCGTCGGCGCATCCAGCATTCCGGCTGACTGATCCACCGCAATCGCTGGCAGGCCAGCTCCCACAGGGTTCAATGCGCACCAATCGACTGTGTTGCATCAGAGATTACCTGCCAGAGGCTTGCGGGCGACGACATTCACCAGCGTTTCCTCACGCTGACCAAACGGCTTTGGCTTGAGCAATCCAGTCCGCTCCAGCAAACCGAAATCCTTCGATCGGCTCCACCACAAATACGGGTACGAAACGTTCTGCTCAGCAAATTCAAAACCCTGCTGGCGAATCATTTGCAGATACTGCGCCGCGCTCTTCTGCACATGCATCGGATGGCGGAACAGCCAACGAATCACCCAGGTATCAATGTAAGCCTCGGTCGACTCGGCGAACAGCAGGTAGCCGCCCGGCTTGAGTACCCGATAGAACTCGGCGAGGGCTTTGTCCTGTTCCACCAGATGATGGAATGTCTGGTGACAGAACAGCACATCAACGCTGGCGTCCGGCACGTTGAGAGTCGCGCAATCACTGCCGATCAACTCGACATCAAATCCCAGACGCGTCGCCTCTTCACCGCTCAATTGCAGGCTGTGCGGGTCAGCATCGACACCGATCAGCCGTTGCGGGGCAAAGGTCTGGCGCAGATAACGAAAGGATTTGCCCTGACCACAACCTGCGTCGAGCAGCACCGGGTTGGCCGGTAGCGAATCGCTGAACAGATTGCGCAGATCGTTGATCGCCACTCGCAGCACGTGGTGTTGCCAGGTGTGGCTGCGCAGGAACCAGAAACCGAAGCGGGTTTCTTCGACGTAGTTGTCGCTCAGGTAATTCATGGGGCGTCCTTGGCACAGAGTTCGGAAATCGTCTTCAACCGACGACGCGCTTCGCTGACGAACGGGTTGCGTTCGTCCCAGGCGTAACCGGCGAGGATCGAGCAGATCATGCGACGGATATCCGCTGAGCCTTGCTCATAAAAAATCACGTCCTGAAAAGTACCTGCGTACCAGCCTTCAACGTAGGCGCGGAAGGTATCGACGCCGCGCTTGAGCGGGTCCGCAAACTCGGTTTGCCAATCGACCGCTTCGCCCTGCAACTGACGATGCAAAACTGCGGCGGCCATGCTCGCCGAACGCATGGCAATGGTCACGCCGGAGGAAAACACCGGGTCGAGAAACTCCGCCGCGTTGCCCAGCAGCGCAAAGCCCGGGCCATGCAAGGTTTTGACGTTGGCCGCGTAACCGCCGAGGGTGCGCGCCGGAGTGTCCCATACGGCATTGTTCAAGACGCCGGACAGGCTTGGGGTTTCGGCGATGAAACCGCGCAGGCAGGCATCAAGATCGCTGTCGCGGCCGTCGAAGTGTTCTGCCGCCGCAACCACACCCACCGAACAACGACCATTGCTGAACGGAATGGTCCAGAACCAGATATCGCGATGCAACGGATGAGTGGTGACGAGGATTTTTTCGCGGTCGAAGGCCGGATTGTCGATGTGATCTTCGACGTGGGTGAACACTGCTTGGCGCACCGGGAAATTCGACGGTGCTTCGAGGTCGAGCATCCGCGACAGCACACGTCCATAACCGCTGGCATCAAGGACGAAGTCGGCCTCGATCCGGTATTCGCTGTCATCTTCGCGGCGCACGTCGAGATGTGGTTTTGCCCGGTCGAAATCGACACTGACAATCGCCTCGCCGTAACGAATTTCCACACCTTGCAACTCGGCCTGATCGGCCAGCAGTTTGTCGAAATCGGCGCGTTGCACCTGGAACGTAGTCGGCTTGCCGGCGGTGAAGGTTTCGCTGAAATCGAAGGCGCTGTAGCGCTCGCC
Organism: Pseudomonas sp. NPDC087346; assembly: GCF_044744235.1. Lineage (NCBI taxonomy): Bacteria > Pseudomonadati > Pseudomonadota > Gammaproteobacteria > Pseudomonadales > Pseudomonadaceae > Pseudomonas > Pseudomonas sp. NPDC087346. The sequence continues at coordinate 46,902 of NZ_JBIUXX010000039.1, read as the reverse complement.
CCAGGCAAATGCAGCGCCGGTCTTGCGCTGAAATCCGGCGGCATTCACCGCGTCGAGCATGCCGGCTTCTTCGACGAAATCCAGGCAATGACTGAGCAGGCTTTCGCCGATGGAAAACCTTGGGAAATGCTGGCGCTCGATCACCAATACATCGTGGCCCTGGCGTTTGAGCAATGCGCCGGCGATGGCGCCGGACGGGCCGGCCCCGATGATCACGACCTGACGAGATTCCATTTCAACGATTGCCACGTGAACTCCGTGTTAGAGGGGGGGGGATGCTCAGCTGCGCCCGATGCAGACCGATCAGTGCCGGCAGCAAGGTGGCGCCCAAACCCATCAGCATCAGCGCGAAGTACAGCGCCGGGCTGATGAGATGTTGTTGCAGCAGCAGATTGAGAAAGACGATTTCGCTCAAGCCGCGAATGTTCAGCAGCACGCTTTCGCGCCAGCGGCTGGCGCCTTCGAACGACGCACCGGCCCAGCCGAGGCCCAGCCAGTTACCGAGCAGTTTGCTGACGATCGGCAACAGCAGCAGCGCCGCCCATTGCCCTGCGCCGAGGCTGGCGAGGGCGCTGTGCACGTCGATCTGGACGATACCGAAAGTCAGGATCAGCGGAATCGCTATCCATGTCTGCAAACGGTTCATCCAGCGTGCTGGTAACGGCAGCACCAAGGGTATTTTGAGCGCGGCCATGCACAGTAGATAGCCGATGCCGAGGATCAGCGCATTGAGTTTGTAATGTTCGGCCAGTATCAGCAGCGCGAAGAAACCGAGGCTGTAGGTCAGCGGTCGACGGATGCCGAAACCGCGCAACAACAACGGCACACAAGCCAGGCCCAGCGGTAGCAGCAGACTGCTCAAGTGCAAGCTGCCCTGCGCAACGCCGAACAGCGTCCAGCAAGTCAGGTCGATGAGGATTGCAGTCTGCACCAGACGCCGGGTGGCGGCGGGCGGATAGTCGATATGGCGCAGGTATAGATACAGCACCGGGATCGCAGTAATGGCGAACACCAGACCGATGGCCAGCGAACTGATCCACGCTTGCGGTGGCAGCAACCACACGGCCGTCGCGACGCCGCAAACGAACGGCACGGCGAAACTCGGCAGGGCGATTTTCAGGCTCTGGCGATCCAGGCGCAGGTCGATCACATCGCTGAGAATATGCCCGAGCAACAGCGCAAAGCTCAGGCTGTAGAGGTTTTTCAGCCACTCAGGTGCGATCAGTGCGGCGCCGCTCAGTTGCCAGCCCGGTTCGATCCAGAAGTACATCAGCAACGGCAGACCAAAAGTTGCCAGCAGCAACTGACTGACGATCGGGATCAGACCAAAGTGGCGGCCGATGCGGGTGGCCACGGCGAACATCGCCAGTGCCATCAGCCAGAAGCCGACGACCATCATGTTGTCGGCTCCGCGACCGTAGCGGCGTGGGTCTGACGCCCGGCCCACGGCGCCAGAATGAAGCTGAACGCCAGCCCGAGACTGACCGACAGGCCGAAGTTGCTCACCGCCGGGGTGCTGGACACCGCCAGCAGGCCGAACGACAGCCAGGTGGTCAACGCCGCGAGCAACGTGCCGAGCAGGCTGACAGCGGCGCCGCCGACCTGCTCACGCATGAGGATCGCGTAATCGACGCTGATCGCCGTCACCAGCAACAGGCCGAACAGACTGAACAGGGTCAACGGCTGGCCGAGCCAGCCGAGACTGGCGAGGCTGCACAACGCCGCCAGCAGCGGCAGAGCAACGATGCGCAACGCACCGCCGAAGCCGAACGGCAGGATCAACACCAGCACGATCAACACGCAGGAGGCGAGTTTCAGTTCGGCAGCGCTGACCTGGGTTGCCGCAAACACCTTGTTCAAATCGCCGAGACGGTCCACCAGCGTCACGCCGGGCAAATCCAGCGCTTGAATCTTTAACAGCGCCGGATCATTCAGTCCTTGCAGACTGACAATTGCCGCCACTCCGTCCTCGGTCGGGCCGAGCCACAGCGGACGATAGGGTTCGCCGAGCGGGCCGACGAGGGCGTCATCAATACTTTCGGCGGGCAGGGTCTGCAATTGATGCAGCTCGTTTTGCAGGGCCGCGAGCGGCACGCCGAGATCCAGCAGCGGCTGCCAGAACTCAGGCAGTTTGCTCAGCGATTCACGCACTTGCTGCTGTTGGCTCGGGGCGCTGACCAGTTGATCGAGGGTCAGATAGCCTTGCAGCTTGTCGAGATTGACCAGTTGTTGCAGACGCTCGCTCAGCGCGGCTTGCCGTTCCAGCAGTTGCTGCTGATCGGCTGCACGCACCAGGAAAAACTGGCTGGTCGGCTGATAACCGGTAATGCGGGCGATGGTCTGCGCTTCATCGGTCAGGTGCTTCGGTGCGCCGACCCATTGGCGGATGTCGTTCTTGCTTTGCAGTTGCATCAGGCCGCCAACGCAGAAGGCGATCAGCAGGGCCAGCAACATCGGAGTCTTGGCGTGTTGCAGGAGTTTTTCCCGCCAGCTCAACAGGCGTTCGGCGACTTGCAGCGGCCATTGCGCCGGGCGCAGTTCGACATTCTTCAACAACGCCGGCAGCAGGCACACCGCCGACAGATAGGCGCCGAGCAGGCCGGCGGCGGAGAACACCGCGATCTGCGTCAGCGCCGGGAACGGCGTCCAGGCCAGCGCCAGATAACCGATGCCGCTGGTGATCAGGCTCAGGGTCAGCCCCGGCAGGGTCAGGCGCAGGGCCGGCCAACTGCGCCACGGCTTGAGGCTCCAGCTCTTGGACAGGTAATGCAGCGGGTAATCCACCGCGACGCCGATCAGGCTGGAGCCGAGCACCAGGGTGATCACATGCATATGGCCGAACAGCGCCACGCAAGCCACCGCACCGAACAACATGCCGACCAGCACCGGCACGAATGCCAGCAGCACGCGCCAGCGCCGGAACGCCAGCAACAGCAGCAACAGAATGCCGACCGTCGCACCGCCACCGACCCAGGTCATCTCCCGCGTGGCTTGTTGCTGGCCGTTGGCGGCGTACAGCAAACCACTGGCGGCCAGCAGTTGTACGTCGCTGCGCGCGGCTTGATCGCGACTGCGTTGCAGCAGGTCGGCGACTTGTAGCGGCAGGTTCATGTCGAAGGCATTGCCGGTGGTCCGCGCACGCAACAGCACCCAGCTCTTGCCGTCGGCATCGGCGATCAGTGCGCCGCTGCCGATGTCCAGTTGCACCGCGCCGTGTTGTGGCTGGCTGTTCTGGATGCGCCCGGTGAGGCCCAGCCAGTCGTCCTGGCTTGGTACGAGGCTGAAACCGGTGAACGGGTCGAACAGCGCCTGCACCCGTTGCTGAATGAACGCGTCCGGGTGTTCGCTCAGCAGTTGCCGGTCATCCGCCGAGAGCATCGCCAGCCGTCCTTGCAACAGCTGAGTGCGCAGCGCCGGCAGATCCGCTTGCAGGTTCCATTGCACTTTTTCGAACAGACCACTGACCTGCCATTGCTCGCCGAGTGTCTGCGCCATGGCGACTGCTTGCTGGCGATCCGCATGCCCGACCAGCACCAGCATTTCGCGGTTGAGCGGTTCCTGCATGCGCTGTTCGGCACGCAGTTCAAGGGAGTCAGGGCTGGTGCCGGGCACCAGTTCCATCAGGTTGGCCGACAGCGGCGCGCCATGGCGCCACTGCCAGCTGCCCAGCGCGATGACTGCCAGCAGCAGGATCAGAAACAGCCACGGCAGCCTGCGTTCATTCAGCAAAGTCATGCTGCTCCGCATCGCTCAATGGTTGATCAGCCTTGCTGTCCTGCATGCGCAGTACGGTGCTGTCGCCCTGGGTTTCCAGCAGTTCGATGGTTTGCACCAATGCGCCGCCGTCAATGTTGATCTGGTTGAACACTTGCTTGAGCAACAACGAGCGCGGCGTCAGCGTCAGTTTCCACTGTTGCGCGTCGCCGCTCAGGGCCAGTTCGAAGTCGCGTTGCAGGCCACTGCTGTCACCTTGCAGCACGGCGAGGAACAAGCGGTTCTGCTCGGCCCCGGCGCTCTTGTTCGGCAGCATTTGCCAGCCGTTGTCGTCGCGCCGGGCTATGCCCTTGGCGCTGATCCGGTAATCCTGTTGCAGCGGGCTTTTCAGCAGCCACAGCAGGCCGTAATTCTTCGCCAGAACGAAGCTGCCCTTGCTGATCAGTGGCTGGGGCAGGGCGCGCAGGTGTTTTTCCTGAATGAACTGGCCGTGGATCACGTCCGGTCTGGCCAGTTGTGCGCTCAGTTGTTGCAGGTCGAAAGCGTTGGCCAGCGACGAGAGACCGAGCAGGCAAAGCAGGCCAAAACCTTTGAAAAGCGTTTTCATCGCAGCATCCTTTCCACGGCATCGGTGAAGACTTTCGGTGAGGCCAGTTGCATCTCGCGGCTACTGACTTCGACCGCGACCTGCACCGAGCTGGCGCGGGTCAGGCGTTCGCCGGTCTGCAGGTCGGTGATCAGGTAATTGATCTTCAGCCGGTTTTCCCACTCGACCAGATTGGCGCGCACGTTCAGGCGTTGGCCGAACACCGCGCCGCGCACGTAGCGCAGTTGCAGGTCGATGATCGGCCAGGCAAACCCGGACTCGACCATGTGCGTGTAGTTGTGGCCGATCTTGTCCAGCAACGCGCAACGTGCGACTTCGAGGTATTTGACGTAATGGCCGTGCCAGACCACGTGCATGGTGTCGACGTCGAAAAACGGTACGAGAATTTCGGTATCGGCGTGGAGCACTCCGGCGCTACGCATGCAGCCTCCAGTGTTGCTCGGCGATGCGTTGCAGACACAGGCGCAACTCGCCTTCCAGCGCACGATCTTCGATCACCGGCGGGAAATCCTTGGCCAGTTCTTCGTGCATTGCCGCCAGCGACGGTGGCAGTGGGCGGGCGTCTTCGTCGCGACCGCGCAGCCACACGCCCTGATTGGCCGCGAGCAACGTGGCGGCGGCGACCTGTTCGGTCAGTTCCAGCACACGAATCGCGTCGCGAGCGGCGATGGTGCCCATGCTCACCTTGTCCTGGTTGTGGCACTCGGTGGAGCGCGAGAACACGCTGGCCGGCATGGTGTTTTTCAGCGCTTCGGCAGTCCAGGCGCTGGTGCCGATCTGCACAGCCTTGAAGCCGTGATTGAGCATCGCCCGCTCGGCGCTGGCGCCCGACAGGTTGCTTGGCAAGCCGTGGTTGTAACGCTCATCCACCAGCAAGGCGAGCTGGCGATCCAGCAGGTCAGCTACGTTGGCCACGAGGTTTTTCAGACTGTCCATGGCGAACGCGATGTGACCGCCGTAGAAGTGCCCCCCGTGCAACACGCGCTCGGCTTCGGCGTCGATGATCGGGTTGTCGTTGGCGCTGTTGAGCTCGATTTCGATGAAAGAACGTAGCCAGTTCAGGCTGTCGGCCAATACGCCGAGTACGTGCGGGGCGCAGCGCAGGGAATAGCGATCCTGCAAACGATGCAGTGGCGCAGTCGGTGCGTCGATGGCCAGATCCTTGCGCAGCCACGCGGCGACTTGCATCTGACCCGGATGCGGCTTGGCAGCGAACAGGCGCTCGTCGAAGTGCTCCGGATTGCCTTGCAGCGCCACCACGTTGAGCGCGGTAATGCGTGTTGCCAGTTGCAGCAGATAATCGGCGCGGGCGTAGGCGAGGCAGGCCAGACCGGTCATCACTGCCGTGCCGTTCATCAGCGCCAGCGCTTCTTTCGGGCGCAGCACCAGCGGCGTCCAGCCGAGTTCGCGATGCACGTCGGCGGATTGCCGGCGCTCGCCCCGGAACATCACTTCGCGCTCGCCGGACAAGGTCGCGGCGACGTAGGACAGCGGCGTCAGATCGCCGCTGGCGCCGACCGAACCTTCTTCCGGAATCAGCGGCAGGATGTCGTGTTCAAGAAACGCATGCAGGCGTTCCAGCAATTCCACGCGCACCCCGGAAACGCCGTGGCACAGCGACTGCAAACGTGCCGCCAACACCGCTCGGGTGGCTTGCGCGTCGAGCAGTTTGCCCAGTCCGCAACCGTGGAAGGTGTAGAGATGACGCGGCAGCGCCTCGACGTGATGCAATGGTACCGCGACCACGCAGGAATCGCCGTAACCGGTGGTCACGCCGTAGATCACGCCTTCCTTGTCCAGCAGCGAATCGAGGAATCGCGCACCCTTGGCAATGCGCTCGCGGTAAGCCGCGTCGCTCTGTAACTGCACGGGCGCCTGACGGTTGGCCAGGGCCAGCACGTCTTCGATGCGCAAAGGGCGTTCGCCGAAGGTTACCGGCTCATGGGTTGGCGTCGTCATCGGTCTTCCAGAAAGGGTAAAAGTTGAACCATTGTTGTGGCGCTTCGAGGCAATAGTGACCCAGTCGCTCGGCGTAACGGGTCGCCCACTGATGAATGACCTGCTCGCGCTCGCTGCGCTTCCACGCGATGGTGTCGGCGAAGGGTTCGAGGCTCAGGCGATAGTGACCGTCAGGCTGTTTCAGGCACATCAGCAGATTAACCGGGCATTTCAGCAGGCCGGCCAGCAACCACGGGCCTTGCGGGAACGCTGCCGGATGACCGAGAAAGTCCACGCTGATGCTGCGTCCGCCGTGCAGCGGCACGCGGTCGCCGGCAATCGCCAGCCACTCACCGCGCTCAAGACGTTCGTGCAATTGCAGCATGATCACCGGGTCGAGTTCGCTGACCTGGATCAAGCGCAGATTGGTCGCCCCGGCCTCGCCCAGCAGGCGATTGAATTGTTCGGCGTGCTTGGTGTGCACCAGCACGTTCATCGTGACCTTTTCGCCGATTTCCGCCAGCGCCCGGCACACTTCGAGATTGCCCAGATGCGCGCCGACCAGCAGTTGTCCGCGGGTGCCACGCAACTGATTGCGCAGCAGCGCCGGGTCGATGATTTCGATCTGCTCGATGCGCAGTTTGCCGTTCCACACGTCGAGCTTGTCGAGCATCGAATCGGCAAACGCCATGAACTGGCCGAATACACGCCACAGGCTTGGGCGCAATTCGCTGCGCCCGCTCCAGTCGGCGAGCCGTTGCTGGTATTGCCAGGCGCTGCGGCGAGCCGTGCGGCCGAACAGGAAAAAGTACAGCACGATGCCGTACAGCAACGGACTCAGCAGGCGCCGGCCAAGGACCTTGGCAGCGAGCGCAGTGAATTTCATCAGCAGGAAACTGCCGCGTTCCTCGCGGTCGGCCCAATGCTTTTTATCGGTCTCGACCGTCATGCCCGCCACCGCCGCCAGAGGATCAGTGGGAAGCGCAGCAGCATGCCGAGGAACAACCGCATATGCATGCTCGAAATCAGCACGTTGTCGTGGAACATCCGAAAGTGCGACACACCGTCCAGCGGGTAATGCACGCTGGTTTGCAGCCAGCGCATCGGCTGATTGCGCCACGACAGGCGCACAAGGATGTCCGAGTCGTAATCCATGCGTTTGCCGACTCGCGCCGAGTCGATCACCGCCAGCGTCGGCGCTAACGGATACACGCGAAAGCCGCACATCGAGTCGCGGATTTGCAGCGACAGAGTGTTGATCCAGACCATCACATGGGTCAGGTAGCGCGCATACAAACGGCCCTTGGGCACGCTGGCGTCGTACAGCGGATAACCGCAGATCATTGCTTCTGGATGGGCGCGGGATTCGGCGATGAAACGGGCGACGTCCTGCAAGTCGTGCTGACCATCGGCATCGACTTGCAAGGCATGGCTGAAACCCAGACGCGACGCTTCACGCAGACCGGTCATCACCGCACCGCCCTTGCCCTGATTGACGGTCAGGCGCACCAGATAAACGTTGTCGCGCCCGGCCAGTGTGTCCAGCACCTGCGCGCAGGATTTGCTGCTGGCGTCGTCCACCAGAATGCACGGCAGATTTTGCGCGAGCAGGGCATCGACCACGCTGCTGATCGCGGTTTCGTGGTTGTAGACCGGAATCACTGCACAAGGGTTATGCATACCGATTCTCTACCGAATGACCGCTGTGACCGCTTCGCGAGCAGGCTCGCTCCCACAGGTTGCGCGGACTAATGTGGGAGCGAGCCTGCTCGCGATTGAGTGCGCAGCACTCATTAATGTTATGCATGAGCAGTCTCCAGCAGGATTCGGCCACTGGAGCAGGTCGCGGTGTCGTTGCGGTAGGTGAAATACAGCTTGCCGCGTGACGGCTCAAAACGCAGGTGCAACTGGATTTCATTCCCTGGGCGTACCAGACGCTGGAACTTCAGCACTTCCATGCCGGCGAACGCGCCGCTCAGGTTCAGCACCTGCCGGCCGAGGTTCAGCGCCCACTCCACTTGCACCACACCCGGCAACACCGGGGCTTTGGGGAAGTGGCCGCTGAAGTAGGCGAGGTCTGGCGGCACGGTCAGTTGCAGGTTCCATTCGCCATCGGTTTGCGTCTGCTCCAGCACTTCTGGGGCTTTCGGGCGCGGTGCCAGCAGCAGCGCTTCGACTTCGGCCTGCGGCAGCTTGCCTTGGCTGTTCAGCGGCAGTTGTCGCAGCAGGCGCCAGCGCCGGGGCAGGGCGAGGGCTTCGCAATGCTCGCGCAAATGTTGACGCAGGGTTTCGGTCAAGTGGCGACGGCCATGCTCGCGCAGGGCAAAGAGGCCGCTTTCACTGAGCACCAGCAATGCACCGAGCGACGCACGGTTTTCCTGCACCACACCCAGACGCGTTTCGGCGACCCAGTCGTGGGTCATCAACGCCTGTTCGAGCATCGGCAGGGAAATACGCTTTTCTTCGAGTTTGACGATTCGGTCCAGCCGCCCAAGCAATTCGAAGCGGCCATCAGCGGCGATGCGTGCGGCATCGGCGGTGTGTTCGACATGTCCGGCAGGCAGATAAGGCGAAGCGATCAGCAGGGCACCGTCGCTGTCCTGAGTCAGTTCGACGTCGGCAAACGGCTGCCACAGGTCCTGACCCTGACGCCAGGCAATGCCGCCGGTTTCAGAACTGCCGAGGATCTCGGTCGGCCACTGGTGCAAACGCTGATGCAGGCTTTGTGCGGCATCAGTCGGCAGCGCGCCGCCGGAGGAAAACACCCGACGCACGGCGCGCAGGGCCGGCCAGTCAAGGTTGTCGCCCATGCGTTTGAGCAGCGCCGGGCTGGCGATCCAGGCGAACGCCGAGTGCTCGCGGCTGGCGCGCTGCAGGTCTTCCGGGAAGGCCAGTTGCTTGCGCACGAACGGGCGCCCGGCGCACAAGGGCCAGAGCACGCGGAACAGCAAGCCGTAAATATGTTGGGTCGCAACGCTGCCGATGATGCAGGCCTCACCGAGGTCGGCGCCCCACAACTGTTCCAGTGCTTCGACTTCGTTGGCCAGTTGGCGCAGGGTCTTGTCGATGCGCTTGGGTTCGCCGCTGGAACCGGAAGTACAGAGGCTCAGGCGGCACTGGTCGAGGTCAAGTTCTGCAGCGGCCAGAGGCGATTGATACAACGCTGTCGGTTGCTCGTCGCTGGTTTGATCGGTCAGCCACAGATCGACGTCGCCCGACCAGCGCTGGCGGGTCTGCGGTTGCAAGTCCGAAGGCAACAAAACACTGACCCCGGCGCGCCAGGCACCAAGCAGGGCGACGGCGAGTTCGGCCGCATCTTCCAGATGCACCGCCATGCGCTGCACGCCCCGGGCTTGCAGGCCGGCGGCGAAGCTCAATGCCTGTTCACACAGTTGCGCGTGATCAAGTGCCGGTTCGCGGGTAATTGCGCGAGCCGGCGATGCCTTGAGCAGCAGTTGCTCAAGCTTTATCCAATTCATGGGCGACCTCTTACCCTTTGTCGTATCAGCCATTCAATGGCAAACATCAGGCCGATCAATCCGTAGGAGATCAGCCCGGTGTACAACATCCACCAGTTCAGCGGCGCCCACAGAGTCAGGAGCGCGGCGCATAAACCGTTGCAGAAGAAAAACACACTCCAGGCCACGGTGACCTGACGGGTGTAACGAATCGCCTTTTGCGGCAGTTGCGGCTCACGCAGTCGCGCCAGACGTTCGGCCATCGGCGGGCCGAATTTCAGGCTCAGGCCGAACAGCGCCAGCATGAAGCCGCTGATCAGCACCGGATACCAGCGCAACAGCAACGGACTATCGAACACTGCCAGCAACAGGCAGAAGGCGATGGCGACTACCGCCATCCACAGGCTGCCGGGTTTGCGCTCGCCGGTCAGCGCCCGCGCCAGCCACAGGCTGCCGAGCAGCAAGCCGAACTGCCACGGGGCAAAATGCTCCATGCCGAAATACACCGCAAAGGGGTACAGCAGGCCCGCCAGCAGCAGGCCGAGGCCGATCAATCGGCTCATGCGGCCGGTTGAACCAGACGGTAGACCGCCTCGACCACGTCGCTGACGGTGCGCACCGACTTGAACTCTTCGGCGGCGATTTTCTTGCCGGTCTGGCGTTTGATGTGATCGATCAGGTCGACTGCGTCGATGCTGTCGATTTCCAGATCCTGATACAGGTTCGATTCCAGACTCACACGGGCCGGATCGAGTTCGAACAGCTCGACCAGCGCATCACGCAGGGTGTTGAAGATATCGTCACGAGTTTGCATGGTCCGGTCTCAAGCTGCCTGTTTTGCCGTGACGAAGGCCGCAAGGCTCGCCACGTTGGTGAAATGGTTACGGGTATCTTTGGCATCGGCGTCGATCTTGATGCCGTATTTTTTCTGGATCGCCAGACCCAGTTCCAGCGCATCGACCGAATCCAGGCCGAGGCCTTCGCCGAACAGGGTCTGGTCGTCGCCGATGTCGTCGCCGCTGATGTCTTCGAGGCCCAGGGCGTCGATGATCAACGCTTTAATGTCACGATTCAGATCGCTCATCTTCGGCGAGCTCCTTAATAAAGTAAGAGTGCAAATAATCGTTGAGCTTGCGCGAAGCCTGCGGTGCAGGGCCTTGCGCGGCAAAGGTCTGTGGATCTATATCGGCACCGACGCGAAAACTGAAATGCACGCGGCGCATTGGAATGCGATACCACGGCTCGGCCTTGGTCAAAGTGGTCGGGCTGACCTTGATCACCACTGGGGTGAGGATCTTCGCACCGCGCAGGGCTATTGCTGCCGCCCCCCGATGAAAGGCCGGCGCCTGCCCCGGCTGGGTGCGGGTGCCTTCCGGGAAAATGATCAGGGTCTGGCCGGTTTTCAGTGCATCGGCGGCGGCATCGAGCATGTCCATGCTGCCGTCGTTGCTGATGTATTGGGTACGGCGCAACGGGCCACGGGTGAAGGGGTTTTCCCACAGGCTTTTTTTCACCACGCAATTGGCGTGGCGTACCAGACCGATCAGAAACACCACGTCGATCAGCGACGGGTGGTTGGCAATGATCATCTGCCCCGGGCGACCCAGGCGTTCGGCACCCTGAATGTCGTAGGTCAGCACACCAGTGCGGGCCATGAACCGCACGAAAAACCAGAACAGCCGACTGACGGTCTGTCGCGCTCGTTGCCGATGTACCTGCGCGTCACCGGGCAGACAAGCCAGCAGCGGAAATACCAGCACGCGCAGGCACAGTCCGCCTAGCCCGAACAGGGCGAAGCTTGCGGCGGTGGCCAGCAGGCGCCAGTAGTAGGCGTCGCGGTTTTTAACGGCTACGGGTTGCGTTGCCAGGTCCATACACGATTTTTCCAGGCATGTTGGCAAAGGGTTTGCTGGCCGAGCAGGGCGCGCAACAGATTCAGCGCGTGGGGCCATTGAGCTTTTGACAGTGCTTCTGTTGTGCTGTTCAGGGTCAGCCGCCAGTCGGTACCCGGCGTCAGCAGCAGGCCGACCGCGTAGGGGAAGGGCACGTCGTCGATCCACGTCGAATAGGCTTGGGGCGGTTGTTCTTCGGTGATCACCAGCAACACGGCGGGTGCGCCTTCGTTGAGCAGCGCGGCGGCCTCCAGCATGCCGTTTTCCAGGCCATCGCCGGCAGCAGCGAGGGCGGTCATTTCGCTGGTTTCACCGCGCATGATCGACCACAGACCGATGATCGCGTTGTGCACCGACAGGCTGAACTGGGTCGGTGACAACGGCTGTTCGGCGGCCAGATCGCTGAGGATGTCGAAGGTGCGCGGGGTTTCACCGTGCCGGGAGACGAACACCAGCGGCAAATTCTCGCGCCCCTCGGCCAATGGCCAGCCGACACTGAAGGCCATCCGCGCCAGACGGCTCAAGCGTCGGCGTTGCATGGCCGGGAGGAACGACACATCGGGCGCGGCATCACTGCTCTGGAGCGCGACCGGTTGTCGGCTCCAGGCCTGCCAGGCGTCCACGCTGTCGAGCCCGGGGGCCCACGCGCGCCATTGGGCGATGTTGAAGTTGATCACGGACATTTATCCCGCCCCTGCGGGCTTGTTTGACGCGGTGAATGGTCAAAGCCACGGCTGGCTTGACGTAGCGCACAGCGCCGGGTGGCGCGCATTATCGCGGTGCAAGGTGTGTGTAGCAAATGCTGGTTACGTTTTGCGCAATGAAATGTACCGAGTGGTTCGCAGAAAAACTGTCACTTGGCCATTATCCAGATTGTCACGCGTCTGTCTGTCGGGAATCTCGACGCTCGATAGCCGTTTTTACCCTGCCGTCCCTCGGAAATAACCAATGACGCTGTAGTCCGTGTCCGCGGAGGTAGCGAAGCGAAGCCGCACGCATCTACACTCGGTCATTCTTTGATACACGGAGGTTTTGTCATGCGGCGCGTGGTGTTCAATCAGAAAGGTGGCGTAGGCAAATCAAGCATTGCCTGCAATCTGGCGGCGGTCAGCGCCAGCGAGGGTTATCGCACGCTGTTGGTGGATCTCGATGCCCAGGCCAATTCCACGCAGTATCTGACGGGGCTCACGGGTGATGACATACCGATGGGCATTGCCGATTTCTTCAAGCAAACCCTGTCTTCCGGGCCGTTCTCCAAGAAGAATCAGGCCGATATCTACGAAACGCCCTTCGACAACCTGCACATCATTACCGCCACCGCCGAGTTGGCTGACTTGCAGCCCAAGCTTGAGGCCAAGCACAAGATCAACAAACTGCGGAAGTTGCTCGACGAGTTGAGCGAAGATTACGACCGCATCTACCTCGATACTCCGCCAGCGCTGAACTTTTACGCGGTGTCTGCGTTGATCGCCGCTGATCGTGTGCTGATCCCCTTTGATTGCGACAGCTTCTCGCGTCAGGCCCTTTATGGCCTGCTGGCAGAAATCGAAGAATTGAAGGAAGACCACAACGAAGGTCTGGAAGTTGAAGGCATCGTGGTCAACCAGTTTCAGGCCCGGGCCAGTCTGCCGCAGCAGATTCTTGATGAGTTGATCGCCGAAGGGTTGCCGGTGCTGCCGGTGTACCTGACCAGTTCGGTACGCATGCGTGAGTCGCATCAGGCAAATACCCCGCTGATCCACCTCGATCCACGGCACAAGCTGACGCAGCAGTTCGTCGAACTGCACAACCTGCTCGAAGACGCCTGATCACCCGAGATACACACAAGTCCCCTGTAGGAGTGAGCCTGCTCGCGATGCCGTCCGTCCATTCAACAATCGAGTTGACTGACAGGACGCCATCGCGAGCAGGCTCACTCCTACATTGGGTTTTCAGGCGTGTCAGATGCCTTGGCTACGCAGCCACGCCATCAACTGCGGCAACGGAAACGCTCCGCTCTGCCGCGCCACTTCCCGGCCGTTCTTGAACAGAATCAGGCTCGGAATCGAGCGAATCCCCAACTGCGCCGACAACTGCTGATTGGCCTCGCTATCCAGCTTGGCCAGACGGCACTTGCCCGCCAGCTGCTCGGCCGCCTGCTCAAACACCGGCGCAAACGACTTGCACGGCCCGCACCACTCCGCCCACACATCCACCAACAGCGGCAGATCACCCTTGATCTGACTGGCGTAGTCGCCTTGCTTGAGTTCAAACGGTTTGTTCAGCAGCACCTCGGCTTTGCAGCGCCCGCACTTGGGCTGATCACCGAGACGCTCGGCGGGGATGCGGTTGAGACCGTTGCAGTGGGGGCAGGGGATGAGGAGTGGATTGGTCATGAGCGAAGTCCAGAAGAGAGCAGATAACACCTACTTGGAGACGTTTGCTCATATTTTCAATCGTGCAGGCATCGACATTGAACCTAGGCTGAGACACACCGAGCGAGCCCGTTGGTCTGTCAGGTGTTATCGCAAGTTGCGATAATTTTGATCTGTGATTAACTTTCCATAGCAGAATGCGATAAGGATGTTGCATGCATGTGTTTAGCGAAAAACCCATTCGAGAGGCCAAGGAGCAATGGCCGCAGGTAGCAAGCGCCTTGGCGCAGTGGTTTCGTTTGGCAAAAAGGAGCTGCCCCAAGGACTTTTCGGCGATGAAGTCGATCTTTCCGGCGACCGACAAGGTTGGTGAGTTTCATGTTTTCGATATTGGTGGCAACAAGCTGAGGTTGATCGCTTTTGTCAGTTATCGCTCTCAGACGCTCTACATAAAGCATGTGTTGGGTCACCGGGAGTATGAGCGTGGAAAATGGAGGGAAGGAAAGGTATGAGTATTTTGATCAAGACTGTTGCCGAGCATTGGGAGTTTGTCTCACCTTTGCTTCGAAAACCGAAGAGTGAAGAGGACTACGATTCTCTGGTACGGGCAGTCGACGAGATCCTGGAGATCACTGGTGATGATGAAGCGCATCCATTGATGAGTCTGGTAGAGATCATCGGTGACTGGGTTGAGGAGTGGGATCACACCCACCATCCTATGGCCGAGGCGAGTGGCGAAGAGGTTCTCGGCTACATGATGCGCGAACATGGTCTGACCCAGAGCGACTTGCCGGGTGTCGGAACTCAATCAGTCGTTTCGGAAATTTTGAATGGCAAGCGCAAGCTCAACTTGCGCCAGATTTGCTGGTTGGCTGAGCGCTTCAAAGTGCCCGTGGATGTCTTCATCTAAAAAGGCTGCGGCGTGTGCAGCCAACGCCATGGCAGGTACGCTCTGGTAGGATTGCGTGCGGCTTTTTCGGCCGACGCTGTCAATTTAAAGGGATTTTACTGTTATGAGTCACGCCAACGAGGCCGCTGCGGTCACGGATTCCACGCCTTACAAGGACGCGGGCATGAGTTGCGGGCATTGCAGCTACACGCTCAAACCTACCTATCACCAAGCGTTCGAGCTGGTTAAGTTGCAACCTATCAACTGTTATCAGTGCAGTTCGGATCTGCTGCTCGATGAAGCTGATCGCGAGGTGTTGGACAAAAAACTGCAAACCGCCACTCGCATCGGCAAATTGGCTGTGCTGATTCTGGGGCCGTATTTCGTGATCAGCATGCTCACGGTTCTCTATTTCAGTTTCTTTGCCAAACCACCATTCCCGGGGTTCACCGGGGTGTTGTTCGGCGGCGGGTTAGTGATCGGTTTCCTCCTCAAGAGCGCCTCGACCGACAGCACTGAACGCAATTTTGTTTTGTTCAAGAACGGCGAACAGCCTGCTGAACCGACGCAGGCTGCCTGAGTCATTGACGGTGTGGCACTTGTGATGAATGTTCAGGTGCCATGACGCCTCACGACGAACAACTGATCTCCAGATGCTTGCCCCACTCCGGTGGACGCTCGGCATAACCTTCCATTCCCGGCTGTTCCTCGAATGGCTTGCTCAACACTGCATGCAGGCGACGTACCTCTGAGTAGTCGCCTTGTTCAGCCGCATCGATCGCTTTTTGCGCCAGATAATTACGCAGGATGTACAGCGGATTGACCGCGTGCATCCGCGCGCGGCGTTGTTCTTGATCGGTGTCGCCATCGCGGGTAACCCGGGCAACGTAGCGCTCGCCCCAGGCATCGAAACCTTTGATATCGACGAAGTCGTCGCGCAGGCGTCTGACGGCCTGTTCGGCTGACTCGTCGCCCAGGCGGCGGAAGAACAGCGTGTAGTCGACGCCACTGTTTTGCATCAGTTGCAGCAGTTCTTCCAGCAGTTTCTGGTCGTCGTCTTCGGCGCATGTGAAGCCGAGGCGGCGGCGCATCAGGTCGAGGTAATGAGCCTGGAACAATGGCAGGTACAAGCCCAGGGCTTCGCGCAGGGCATCGACGCTGATGAACGGCGTCAGGGCCTGAGCGAGGGCGCTGAGGTTCCATTGGCCGATGGGCACCTGATTGCTGAATGAATAGCGGCCCTGATCGTCGGAGTGGTTGCAGATGAAGTTGGCGTCGAAATCATCGAGGAAGGCGAACGGGCCGAAGTCGAAGGTGATGCCGAGGATCGACATGTTGTCGGTGTTCATCACGCCGTGGCAGAAACCATAGGCCTGCCATTTGGCGATCAGTTCGGCATTGCGTTCGACGATTTCGCGGAACATCGCCAGATACGGTTCCGGCTGTTCCAGGCACTCGGGGAAGTGCATCGCCAGTACGTGCTCGCCGAGTTGCTTCTGCTGCTCGGGGCGCTTGGTGTAGTAGAAATATTCGAAGTGACCGAAGCGCACGTGGCTCGGCGCCAGACGCAGCACCATCGCCGCGCGTTCCTGCTTCTCGCGCCAGACCGGTGTGTCGGAGCCGATCACGCACAAGGCGCGGGATGATGGGATGTTCAGCGCGTACAGCGCTTCGGAGGCGAGGAATTCGCGGATCGACGAACGCAACACCGCGCGACCATCTCCCATGCGCGAAAACGGTGTCTGGCCGGC
Source organism: Pseudomonas sp. NPDC087346 (assembly GCF_044744235.1). NCBI lineage: Bacteria > Pseudomonadati > Pseudomonadota > Gammaproteobacteria > Pseudomonadales > Pseudomonadaceae > Pseudomonas > Pseudomonas sp. NPDC087346. Next base: position 30,299 of record NZ_JBIUXX010000039.1, on the reverse strand, counting down.
GCCCTTGAGGTGCAAGTCCCAGTGCTCGCCGGCCTCGTTGTAGGCCTCGCCCAACAGCAGGCCGCGACCATCACCGAGTTGCGGCGTGTAACCGCCGAACTGATGCCCGGAATAGATCATCGCTCGCGGTTCGGCATCGGCCCACAGCTTGTGGCCGCCAAACAGTTCGGCGAATTCCTGGGTGTCGGCAGTCGTTGGGTCGAGGTCGAGCAGTGCCATGGCCGCAGGGCTCGATACCACCAAACGCGGATTGTCGATTGGCTCGGGCAGCACGTGGGCGGAGAACGCATCGCCGAGGCGGGCGAAGCGATTGTCGAAGGTCAGTTCGTCGAGGGCTTTCACGGGCCGGCTCCAGCAGAATGTCCGAGCATTCTGCTGGGATCAGGCCGGTTAGTCGAGCTTGGCGGGCGGCGGCCCTTGCAGCGGTTTTTGCTCGCCGTCGGCCGGGGCGATGGTTTTGTTTTCCGCTTCGACCGGCACCAACTTGTATTCCTGGCCGTGCAGGTTCTTCAGATAAACCTCCATCTGCCGGAACGAGATGTTGATGTGGTGGTTCTTGAACTCGCGGTTGATGAAGCGGTTGACCTCGTCGAGTACCGGGTTGCGGTCACCGAGATCGCGTACGTGCATGCGCAGTTCGTGGTCGAGGGTGCTTTCGCCGAAGTTGAGGAAATACACGTGCGGCTCAGGCTCTTTGAGGACCCGTGGGTTGTCCCGTGCAGCCTTGAGCAGCAGCTCTTTCACCAGATCCAGATCGGAGCCGTAATCCACGCCGAGTTTGAGTGTGACCCGGGTGATGGTGTCGGTCAGCGACCAGTTGATCAGTTGCCCGGTGATGAACGTCTTGTTCGGGACAATGATGTCTTTGCGGTCGAAGTCGGTGATGGTCGTCGCACGGATGCGGATCTTGCTCACTGTGCCCGAGAGGTTGCCGATGGTGATGGTGTCACCGATCCGTACCGGGCGCTCGAACAGGATCATGATGCCGGAGATGAAGTTGGCGAAGATCTCCTGCATACCGAAACCGAGGCCGACCGACAGCGCCGCCACCAGCCATTGCAACTTGTCCCAACTGACGCCAAGGGTCGACAGGGTCGAGACAAAACCGACGCCGGCAATCACGTAGGACAGCAGCGTAGTGGTGGCGTAGGCACTGCCCTGAGCCAGATTGAGTTTCGACAGCACGAACACTTCAAGCAGACCGGGCAGGTTGCGCGCCAGAGCGAAGGTGATGCCGATGATGATCAGTGCGCCGAGCATGTCGCCGATGCTGATCGGCACCATGCTCATGTTGGCGCCGGTGCCGCTGGTGTATTCGTAGAGGGTGATGTTGTCGAGGTACGAGAATACCGAGATCAGGTCCGACCAGACCCAGTACAGCGCAGCGATGAAACCGCCGAGCAGGGCCAGTCGAATCAGGCGCAACGACTGTTCGTTGACCTTTTCGATGTCCAGCGTCGGCTCTTCGATCACCGCTTCGCCGTCGCCGGCCTCTTTCGCTGCCTGACGTTTGGCCAAGGCGCGCTGGTAGGCCAGACGCCGTGCCGCAACCGACAGACCACGGACGAAGGTGGCTTCGATCACCAGCCAAAACATCAGCAGGTACAGAGTGTTGATCAAGCGGTCGCTGAGTTTCAGCGCGGTGTAGTAGTAGCCGAAGCACACCGCGACGAACAGGGCGATGGGCAGCAGGGTGAACATCACCCCGACTGCCTTGCGGAACAGTGACGTGTTTTCGTGGGCCGGGCTGCTGATCAGCAGACGGCTCAGCAGCCACGCCATCAATGCATAGCAGGTCAACACCACCGGCATGCCGAGCACGTCGTCGGCCAGCGCGGCGGGTTGCAGTTCGGCAACCGCAACGATGGTCACCAGCGCCATGACCACCAGCCCGAGGCGGCGTATCCAGCCCTGAAGGAATTCGACCTGCGGCTTTTCCCAGCGGAAATGCAGTTCCGCCACGCCACCCGGCGCGAGAATCCGGTAAGCCGTATAGAACACCAGCCAAGCCTGACCCATTTGCAACAGCGCCGCGCCCATGTTGGCGTTCTGTCCTCGGGCGTCGATCTGCAAGGCCAGACCGCACAGCGCGAGACCCAGCGCTACCGGCATCGCCAGCAGAATATTGATCAGGATCGCCTGCGGCGTGTGCCACTGGCTGTCGCGTTTGAAGTGGCCGATGTCCTGGTGAACCTTGTTCAGGCGCGAATACAGTTGTTTGCGGCGCCACAGCAATGCACCGATCAGCAACGCCAGCGGCAGGAACAGCAGCGGTCGCTGGGTCAGGCCGTCAGTCAGTTCGCTCAGGCTTGAAGCCCATGGCAGGGTGTCGATCTGGCGCTTGAGGCGCTCCGGCACGCTGCGCATCCACTCAATGTCCAGCGGCTTGTTGCTGGGAATCCAGAACATCTGCTCATCGAGGGTCGCGCGCAGGCTCTGCGCAGTGCTCAGCAGTTGTTTCTGGTTGAGTTGCAGGGTGATCGATTCGTTGAGCACCGCGCTGAGTTCGCGGTTCAGCCGTTCCAGCAGATCGGCGCGGGTATTGGCCAGGTCCAGCAGGCTTTTGCGCAACTGTGGAGTGACTTGCTCCGGTGGCTGAGTGGCCAGCAGATTGTCGACGTAGGCTGCCGGGTTACTCAGCAGTTCGCGTTGCTGGCTGACTTCAAACTGATACAGACGAATGTCGGCGATCTGATCCGCCAGATCGCGGTCGACCTTGAGTCGTGGCAGCGCCTGCTTCTGTTTGTAGAGAATCTTCGACAGCAACAAGCTGCCCTTGAGCACGTTGATCTGCTCGTCGAGGGCCGAGTCGCTTTGGGTCAGGCTATCGAGTTGCTGTTTGGTCTGCAGGTTCTGCTGAGTGACTTCGTTGAGGCGGTCGGTGCTTTTCAGCAAGTAGTCCGAGAGCTTGAGGTTGGCCGTGCTTTCGCTGGCGAGCAGGCTGCTGCCGCCGGACTTCTGCGCTTCGATCGACTGCTGGGTAACGGTTTCCTGCGACTGCGCCAGACGCTTCTGGTTGATCAGGGTTTGCAGTTCCTGAATCTCGCGGTCAAGGCGGTCGGATTTCTCCGAGAGCAGGTCATGCTGGCTGTTGCCCAGATCCTGCAACTGGCTGTTGCCGGCCAGCTCCTGACGACGCAGCGGGATCAGCGCATTCAGCGCCGCCAGTTCTGCGTTCAACTGGTCACGCTGCTCGGCGCTGACGGTTTTGCCAGCGTCCTTGCCGGACTTGAGGATGTTGTTGATCTGCTGGATGCGCGTCTGGCTGGCGGAAATTTCCGCTTGGGCACGCTCGGGACGGGTCTGGGCGGTAATGATCAGACTATTGGCATCCCCCAGTGCTTTTTGCAGATCGGTTTGCTGGGTCGAGCGATCCGTGAGGATCTGTTCCAGCTGCGAGATCGATTCCTTGGGGAAGCGCTGCGTCATCGGCACTACGGCGGAGGCTTTGAGCCGGGCCAGTTCGCGGGTGTTCTCGATGGTCTGTCTTGGCGCATTGGCCAGTTGCTGCTTGAGATCGATCAGCTTCTGTTCGTAATCACGCTGATTGTTCAGTTGATTGAGCGTGTTCTGCAGGATGGTTTGCAGGGTCTTCTTGTCGGCATCCGGCAGTTTGCTGTCGGCGAGCTTGTCCAGCCTCGCCTGCACGGCGTCGCTGGACGGCGGTTCGGCAGCGTAAAGCGGGCTGGCGGAAAGACACAGGCCCAGCAGGGCCGCGGCGAAAAAGGAGCGCAGGGTAGGCATAGAGACCGGTCAAGCAAGTGATAGTGGACGCAGTTTAGAGGAAGAGCCCGGGGCCCGGGCGACTTCCTTCGGGGAATCTGACGCCCACTTTGCCGATCTTGTTCCCGTCCATGACCGCAACGGTCCAATGGGTGTTGTTCCACTCGACCTGGTCGCCGACGATTGGCGCACCGCCGACCTTCTGTGCGATGAAGTGGCCCAGAGTCATGTCCGGATCAATGCCCTCGGCCGGCAACCCGTACAGGGCCGCAACCGCTTTGAGCTGGGCGTCTCCTTCGAGTACGAAGTCGCCGAAGAAACGCAGATCGAGACCGCGTTGTGGGGCCTGGCTGAACAGCTTTCCGAGGGCCGGCAAGTTGTGTTCATGGCCGATAACACAGAGTAAATCGTCAACTTCCAGCACCGTACTACCCGACGGATGGAGCAGTTGCTGGCCACGAAACAGCGCGGCGATGCGCGTGCCTTCGGGCATTTTCAGTTCACGCAGGGGTGAGCCGATGCACCATTTCTCGGCGCCGAGCTTGTAAACGAACAGCTCCCACTCGCTGGTGACGTGAACTTCCAGCGCCGCCCGGGAAATCGGCGCGGGTTCCGGCGGCACGGTCACCTTGAGCAACTTGGCGACCCACGGCAGGCTTGTGCCCTGCACCAGCAGCGACACCAGCACGATGAAGAACGCGAGGTTGAAGTACAGCTGCGCGTTCGGCAGCCCGGCCATCAGCGGGAACACCGCCAGAATGATCGGGACCGCGCCGCGCAGGCCGACCCAGGAAATAAAGGCTTTCTCACGACCGTGGAAGGCCTTGAACGGCAGCAGCCCGACCACCACTGACAGCGGTCGCGCAAACAGAATCATCCACAGCGCCAGCCCAAGTGCGGGCAGGGCGATTGGCAGCAGATCATGCGGGGTAACCAGCAGCCCCAGCACCAGGAACATGCCGATCTGTGCCAGCCAAGCCATGCCATCGAGCATGTGCAGAATGCCGTGACGGCTGCGCACCGGACGGTTGCCGATCACCAGACCGCACAGGTAAACGGCGAGGAAGCCGCTGCCGTGCAAGGCGTTAGTCAGGGCGAACACCACAAGACCGCCGGCGATCACCAGAATCGGGTACAGACCGTTGGCCAGATTGATCCGGTTGACCAGTTGCAGCATCAGCCAGCCGCCGCCGAGACCGATGATGCCGCCGATACCGAATTCACGGATCAGGTGCGTCAGCAGGCTCCAGTGCAAACCGGTTTGACCGCTGGCGAGCATGTCGATCAGGGTCACGGTGAGGAACACCGCCATCGGGTCGTTGCTGCCGGACTCGATTTCCAGGCTGGCGGTCACCCGTTCGTTGAGGCCTTTGCCGCCAAGCAGCGAGAACACCGCCGCGGCGTCCGTCGAGCCGACGATGGCGCCGATCAGCAGGCCTTGAATCATGTTCAGGTCGAACAGCCACGCGGCGGCCATGCCGGTCAGCCCGGTGGTGATCAACACCCCGACCGTCGCCAGCGACAGCGCCGGCCATAACGCCACGCGGAAACTCGAGACGCGGGTGCGCAAACCGCCGTCGAGCAGGATCACCGCGAGTGCGAGGTTGCCGACCAGGTAGGCCGTTGGATAGTTATCGAAAATGATGCCGCCGCCATCAACCCCGGCGGCCATGCCGACGGCGAGAATGATCACCAGAATCGGGATGCCGAGGCGTGACGAAAGTGAGCTCACCAGAATGCTTGCACCTACCAGCAACGCGCCGATCAAGAACAGGCTGTTGATGGTCGTCGCATTCAAAGGCAGTACTCCAGAAGCGTAAAGACGGGCACAAACTGACCATGCAGTCTGCGTGCCAGCGATTCTAACCTGTTGAAATGTGATGCTGTCAAAAAGGTTTTTACGTTGGCATCACATTAGTCGCGCGACAGCTGATCTGTGTTGGTATGGGGGACATTTGTGGCGAGGGGATTTATCCCCTTTCGGCGGCGCAGCCGTCGTGAAACCGGCGTGTGCAGTTCTTCAGATGAAACTGCATACGCCGTCTTTGGGGCTGCTGCGCAGCCCAACGGGGATAAATCCCCTCGCCACGGAGTGATTACTCACTCAGAGGAAGTTGGGTTACAGGCTGAACCGCCCAACCATGTTGTTCAGATCCAGCGCCAATCGCGACAGCTCGTTACTCGCCGCGCTGGTCTGATTCGCCCCGGTCGCCGATTGCACCGACAAATCACGAATGTTCACCAGATTGCGGTCCACTTCACGGGCGACTTGCGCCTGTTCTTCGGCGGCGCTGGCGATTACCAGATTGCGTTCGTTGATCTCGACGATGGCTGTGTTGATGGTGTCCAGCGAAATCCCGGCACCGCGTGCGATGTTCAGGGTCGACTCGGCGCGTTCGGTGCTGTTGCGCATCGAATCCACGGCGTGTTCGGTGCCGCTCTGAATGCTGCCGATCATCCGTTCGATTTCACTGGTCGACTGCTGAGTGCGATGCGCCAGGGCACGTACTTCGTCGGCCACCACGGCGAACCCACGACCGGCTTCACCGGCGCGCGCGGCTTCGATGGCGGCGTTGAGCGCCAGCAGGTTGGTCTGATCGGCCAGGCCACGGATCACGTCCAGCACCTTGCCGATGTCACGGGATTCGTTGGCCAGATCGCCGATCAGCGTCGCGGTGCTCTGCACGTCGGCGCTCATGCGTTCGATGGCGCTGACGGTTTCCTGCACCAGATCACGGCCATCGCCGGCCGAGGTGGTGGCGTTTTTCGAGGCTTCCGAAGTGCTCACCGCATTGCGTGCGACTTCTTCAACAGCGCTGGTCATTTCGTTGACCGCGGTGGCGGCCTGTTCGATTTCGTTATTCTGCTGAGTCAGGCCGCGGGCGCTTTCGTCGGTGACGCTGTTCAGCTCTTCGGCTGCCGACGCAAGTTGCGTGGCCGAGCCGGAAATGCGCTGCAAGGTGTCGCGCAGTTTCGATTGCATCTTGGCCATGGCCGCCAGCAGGCGTCCGGCTTCGTCGCTGCCATCAACATGGATTGGCTGGGTCAGGTTGCCTTCGGCAATGGTTTCCGCCGCATCCAAGGCTTTGGCAATCGGCTTGGTGATGCTGGTGGTCAGCAACCACGCGAACAAAAAGGTCAGGCCGGTGGCGATCACCAGCAGGCTGACCACCAGATTGAACGCCGAACCATACTGATCAGCGGCTTGCTCGTTAGTGTCGCTGATCTGTTGGCCGTTAATCTGCATCAGGCTGTTGAGAACAGCGTTCATCGCTTCAGAGTTGTTCAGCAACTCGGTGTTGAGCAGGGTGCGCAGCTCATCCACCTGGTTGTTGCGCGACAGGCTTTTCATCCGGTCTTCGATCTGGCGGTACTGGCTTAGCAACTGCACGTATTGATCGTAGGCTGCACGTTCTTTCGGAGTGCTGATCAGTGGCTCGTAATCGCTCTGAGCCTTGCGGATCTGTTGGTTGCGCATGTCCAGCAATTCAACGGTTTTCTGTTGTACGTCCGCTTCGCGATTGACCAGCAAACGATAGGACAGCACGCGCAAGCGCAGCGTCAGTTGGGTGAACTCGTCGAGGGCCTTGATGCTCGGCACGCTGCTGGTGGTGATGTCCTCGGCGGCGCCGCGGATTTTGCTCATCTGATTCAAAGCGAAAACGCCGAGAATCAGCATCAAACCGCCGATCAGGGCGAAGCCGGTGAACGCCCGAGGGGCGATATTCATATTGCGAAGGGACATGTGCGGGTACCAGGAAGGGCCGCATCCATGCGGGCTGAAACTGCTGTATGGGTGACTTATCGGTCATACGACTAAAGTCTTGAGTCCGTGCGCGAATTTGTCGCATCGGGCCTTGAGCGACGAAGTGCAGGAACCAGATCGGCAGATCCGAGTCTTTAAGACTCGCAAGAACGGTCCGCCACCAGGAAAATCAAGGCCTTGCGCCGGTTTAACCCTGGCATCTGTGGTGACTTTTCTTTATCGTACGCGCCCTTTGAAAAACGCTTGGAAGATCAAAATGTTGGAAGCATCCCTCAGCCAATTGGAACAGCTCGTCAGCGACCTGGTGCAACAGAACCAGACCTTGCTGCAAACCAACCAGACCCTGTCCACGGAACTGGCCCAGGCCAAGGATGAAAACGAAAGCCTGCAACTGAACCTGATGGAGCAGGAAGAGAAGCACGGCGCTACCGCTGCGCGTATCCAGGCCTTGGTTGAACGCGTGACTGCAGGTCCTGTCAGCGCATGAACCACGGCACAGCAGGGGTAAAAGTCGTCTCGATTCTCGGGGAGGACTATTCGATCAAGGCGCCGGCCGGGGAAGAACAGACCCTGCTGGACGCCGCACTGATGCTCAAAGCCGCGTTGGCCGACACCAAAAGGAAATACCCGTCACTGATCGGTGATCGGCTGTTGGTATTGGCGGCGATGAATCTGTGCTCGCAGCAGATCGAAATGAAGAAGCAGCATCAGCAGGATCTCGAACGTTACCAAGAGCAAGTCAGCGCCACGGTCGAGACCATCGCCAAGACCATCAATCAGGGTTAATGGCTGTTGAGCACAACCAAAGAATAGATTGTCGATCAGGTTGTATACAATCGGCACGGCTGTTGCAGTGTTTCAGCCTCTTATTCTTTGGGGGTGCTCCATGCAGTTCTGGCGACGTAGTATTCAATGGCAACTGATCCTCGGCATGGGCACCGCTCTGCTGGTCAGTATTCTGATCGTGGTTGGCATTTATACCCTCGTGGTCAATCGTCTCGCCCAGAGCTATCTGGTCGAGCAGGCACTGCCGTCGAGCATCGAAGCGACGCGCAATGACATCGAACGAATCCTCGTTCAGCCGCTGACTGCCGCCAAAGACATCGCCAGCAATTCCATGGTTCGCAACTGGCTCGCCAGCGGTGAAGACAGTGGCCAAACGGCGGGCTTCGCGCAGTATCTGGAAGGCATCCGCGCCGAACACAAGGCTTTCACGGCGCTGATCATCGGCACCGAATCCAATCACTACATCACCGAAAAAGGCCTGGATCGCACCCTCAGTCGCGCCAAGCCGGCCGATGCCTGGTTCTATTCTTTCCTCGACAGCAATCAACCGCGAACCCTGAATATCGACAATGACGGGGCCACCGGAGAATTGGCGCTGTTCATCGATTTGAAGGTCGAGCAGGCCGGTAAAGTGGTGGGTGTCGCCGGTCTCGGGTTGAGCATGAAAGAGCTGTCGGAGCTGATCCACAACTTCAGCTTTGGTGAGCGCGGCAAGGTCTATCTCGTGCGTTCCGACGGTTTGATCCAGGTCCATCCTGAAGCACAGTTCAGTGGCAAACGCACCTTGACCGAGCAGATCGGCGCCAAAGCGGCGCAAGCGGTCATGGGTCAAAAAAATGCCGTGAACAGCGAGTTTCAACGTGATGGTGAGGACTTCCTCGCCTTTAGCCTGCCTTTGCGTGACCTCGGCTGGACCCTGGTGGCCGAAGTGCCACAGTCGCAGATTTACGCCGAAGCCCGTCGGGCGATGTGGATGAGCAGCGGCATCGGCCTCGCCGTGGCGCTGGTGTGCCTGGCGCTGGTGGTCTGGCTGGCTCAGGGGCTGGTACGACCGATTCGTCAGGTAACAGCCGCGTTGGTAGCCATCGGTAGCGGTGGGGGAGATTTGACCCACCGGTTAGATTCCAGCCGCGCCGATGAGCTGGGCGACCTCGCCCGGGGCTTCAACCGCTTCCTCGACAGTCAGCGCGGGATGATCGCCGAAGTGCTGACCACCAGCGAGCAACTGCGTACCGCCGTCGGGCAAGTGGCGAAAGTCGTGGAGAACACTGCCGAACGCTCGGGCCGCCAGCAGGAAATGACTGACATGGTCGCCACCGCCGTCCACGAGATGGGCCTGACCGTGCAGGAAATTGCGCAGAACGCTGGCAACGCGGCACTCGCCTCGCAAACCGCTCGTGATGAGGCAATGCAGGCGCGGGAAGTGGTCGGCGGTTCGATCCGGCATATCGAAAGCATGTCCGATGAAATCGGCGTCGCCGCCGGGGCGGTGGGTGAGTTGGCGCAGCAAGTGGCGTCGATTGATTCAGTGCTGGCGGTGATTCGCGGGGTATCCGAGCAGACCAATCTGCTGGCGCTGAACGCCGCGATTGAAGCGGCGCGCGCTGGCGACATGGGACGCGGTTTTGCCGTGGTCGCTGACGAGGTGCGTACCTTGGCGCGACGCACGCAGGCGTCTACCGACGAGATTCAGTTGATGATCGGCAGCCTCAAGCAAGGCGCAGAGAATGCGGTGTCATCGATGCGCACCGGGCAGGCTGCGACCGGTACTGGCGTCGAGTCGAGCCAGCGTACGGGTGCGTCGCTGACCGCGATTACCGGGCAGGTTGAACGCATCAGCGACATGAACCATCAGGTGGCGACGGCAACGGAAGAACAGTCGGCGGTGACCGAAGAGATCAACCGCAATGTGCAGGGTATTTCCGATCTGGCCCGGGCGACGGCGGGGGAGGTCAGGGCTTGTCGCGAGGATTGTCAGATGTTGCAGAAACTGGCGGATGATCTGGCGCGGCAGATGGGTGGGTTCAAGTTGAGCTGAGAGCTGTATCGCCTGAACTGACGCCATCGCGAGCAGGCTCACTCCTACAGGGGAACGCATTCCAAATGTAGGAGTGAGCCTGCTCGCGATTGGATTTCAGCCGCAAAACAGATCCCGGATCAGAACCACGCGTCCTGCATCGCCAGGCACGTATCATCCCTCGCCTCAAGCAACGCCAGTTCATGGTGGCAACCCGGCACTTCCCACGTCAGGAAATACCGCGCCGCCTGCAACTTGCCCTTATAGAAATCAGCATCCGCCGCACTGCCTCTGGCCAGCCCTTCTTCAGCGCGAATCGCCTGTTCCAGCCAGCGCCAGCCAATCACCGTGTGCCCGAACACCTTCAGGTACAGCGCCGAATTCGCCAGGCTGCTGTTGACCTTGCCCTGTGCCAGATCCGTCAGCAAACCAATGGTCACCACTTGCAGACGCGCCACCAGTTTCTCCAGCGGTTCGCGCATTGCGGTCAAGGATTCGTACGCCATTGCGCGCTCGGCCGTATCAGCAATCAGACGAATCAGTTGCTTGAGCCCCGCACCACCGTTCTGCGCCAGTTTGCGTCCGAGCAAGTCCAGCGACTGAATGCCGTGGGTGCCTTCGTGGATCGGGTTGAGGCGGTTGTCGCGGTAATACTGCTCCACCGGATATTCACGGGTGTAACCGTGGCCGCCAAGAATCTGGATCGCCAGCTCGTTGGCCTTCAGGCAGAACTCCGAGGGCCAGGATTTGACGATCGGTGTCAGCAAATCCAGCAGTTCATGCGCCTGTTTGCGTTCGGCTTCGGTTTCCAGGGTCGTGGTGTCATCGAACAAGCGGGCGGCGTACAGCCCGAGGTCAAATGAACCTTCGACGTAGGATTTCTGCGTCAGCAGCATGCGTCTGACGTCGGCGTGCTGAATGATCGCCACCGGCGCGGTGCTCGGGTCCTTGCTATCCGGCACCCGGCCTTGCGGGCGTTCGCGAGCGTACTCCAGCGAGTAGAGGTAACCGGCATAACCGAGCATCACTGAGCCCATGCCGACACCGATCCGTGCCTCGTTCATCATCTGGAACATGTAGCTCAAACCGTGATGCGGCTTGCCCACCAGATAGCCGACACACTCACCGTTATCGCCGAAGTTCAGCGCGGTGGAGGTGGTGCCGCGCCAGCCCATCTTGTGGAACAGACCCGCCAGCAGCACGTCATTGCGCTTGCCGAGACTGCCGTCATCGTTGACCAGAAACTTCGGCACGATGAACAGCGAAATGCCTTTCACCCCAGGTGGCGCGTCCGGCAGTTTGGCCAGAACCATGTGCACGATGTTTTCCGACAGCGGATGGTCGCCACCGGAGATGAAGATCTTGTTGCCCTTGAGGCGATAGCTGCCGTCGGACGCAGGCTCGGCGCGTGTACGAATATCCGACAGCGATGAACCGGCGTGGGGCTCGGTCAGGGCCATGGTGCCGAAGAAACGACCGTCAATCATCGGTTGCAGGAAGCGTTGCTTCTGCTCGTCGGTGCCAAAGCTTTCGATCAGGTTGGCCGCGCCCATGGTCAGGAACGGGTACGACGTCGATGCTGCGTTGGCCGACTGGAAGTGCGCGAAGCAGGCTTGGGACAGCAGGGTAGGCAATTGCATGCCGCCCGCGTCGAAACTGCGCGCAGCGTTGAGGAAGCCCGCCTCAAGGAACGCATCCACCGCCGGTTTCACTTCCGGAATCAGAATCGCCTTGCCGTCCTCGTAGCGTGGTTCGTTCTCGTCGCCCTTGCGGTTGTGCGGCGCGAAGTACTTTTCGGCGATGCTGCGGGCAGTGCCGATGGCTGCGTCGAAGGTCTCGCGATTGTGCTCGGCAAAGCGCTCACGCCGGGTCAGGCCCTCGGCATCAAGGACTTCATACAGCTCGAAAGCCAGATTGCGGGAACTGAGCAGCGTCTCGGACATGGCGGCCTACCTGAAATTGGGGTTGGGCCGAGTCTAAGGCGGGGGAATAGAGGCTGGATAGGATGATTGATAACGGTGATGTTGGGCCAGAGCACCGCCTTAACAAACACCACAAACCACTGTGGGAGCTGGCTTGCCAGCGATGGCGGCAGATCAGTCAACACTGAGGTGACTGACACATCGCTATCGCTGGCAAGCCAGCTCCCACAGGGATTGTTGCTATGCCGGGCACCTGTGCGGGTGCCCGGCTTATCGGGTTTAACCGATAGTCATCAGGCTGGCATTACCGCCGGCCGCAGCGGTGTTGACGCTCAATGCCCGCTCGATCACCAGACGCTCCAGCGCAATGTTGGTTTCGCCTTGGGACAGGCCCTGAACGCCGACAATCGCGCCAGCACGTTTGGCGATCTGCTGGCATACGCTGCGCAACTGGTCGGAATGGCCGTGATGCACAACGGCATCAAACACCACGTCGTCCTTGTTCCAGTCGGCAACCAGTTTGATCCGCGCCTGAATTTCCTTCGGCAAGCGTGCGAACAGTGCCTTGCTCAGGTCGGACTCCGGCCATACCGCCGAACCGCCTACAGCCAGGACCGCAGCCAGTTGCGTCAGCAGATCGCTTTCGACTTCAGCCAGGCACAACACATGTTCACGCGGCAGAATCGCGTAGCTGTTTTTCTCGCCGGTCGGGCCGGCCAGCACGCGGGTGATACCGCTTTGCGATTGTGCGGCGAACTGCGCGCACAGGGTACTCAGGTCAGCCAACTGATTGCTCTCGGCCCAGGCTTTCAGGGCGATCAGCGGCTTGCTCATGGCGTCGCGCAGACGAACGTCCGGCGCAACCACGGCATCACCGCGAGCGAAGGATTGTTCGATGGCATCGGTAGGACGAGTCGACAGCAAGCGGTACAGGTACAGCGGACCACCGGCCTTCGGACCAGTACCCGACAGACCTTCGCCGCCGAATGGCTGCACGCCGACCACGGCACCGACGATGTTGCGGTTGACGTAGACGTTACCGGCGTTGACGTTGTCGATCACCTTGGCGATGGTCTCGTCGATGCGGGTGTGCACGCCGAGGGTCAGGCCGTAACCGGATGCATTGATCTGCGCGATCAACTGGTCGATTTCTTTGCGCTTGTAGCGAACCACGTGCAGCACTGGACCGAAGATCTCGCGCTGCAGTTCGTCGAAGCTTTCCAGTTCGATCAGGGTCGGCATGACGAAGGTGCCGCGTTTGACTTCTTCGGTGTCGGCGATTGCCACCTGGTACACACTGCGACCTTTATCGCGCATGCCCTGGATGTGCTTGTCGATACCGGCCTTGGCTTCAGCGTCGATCACCGGGCCAATGTCCACGGACAGACGCTCCGGGTTGCCGAGCCGCGATTCTGCCATCGCACCTTTAAGCATTTCGATCACACGATCAGCGGAATCTTCCTGCAAGCACAGCACGCGCAGTGCCGAGCAACGCTGACCGGCGCTGTCGAACGCCGAGGACACTACGTCGATCACAACTTGTTCGGTCAGTGCCGACGAGTCGACGATCATCGCGTTCTGGCCACCGGTTTCGGCGATCAGCGGAATCGGACGGCCCTGGTTATCGAGGCGGCCAGCGATGTTGCGTTGCAGCAGACGGGCGACTTCGGTGGAACCGGTGAACATCACACCTTTGACGCGCTCGTCACCGACCAGACCGGCGCCGACGGTTTCACCGCGACCCGGCAGCAGTTGCAGCACGCCTTCGGGAATCCCGGCTTCGAGCAGCAGACGCACGGCCTGAGCAGCCACCAACGGCGTCTGTTCAGCCGGTTTGGCCAGTACCGGGTTACCGGCGGCCAGTGCGGCGGCAACTTGACCGCTGAAGATCGCCAGCGGGAAGTTCCACGGGCTGATGCAGACCACCGGGCCCAACGGGCGGTGGGCATCGTTGCTGAAATCGTTGCGTGCCTGCACCGCGTAATAACGCAGGAAGTCGACGGCTTCGCGAACTTCGGCGATGGCGTTGGCGAAGGTCTTGCCGGCTTCACGAGCCAGCAGGCCCATCAGCGGCTGGATCTCACCTTCCATCAGGTCAGCAGCGCGTTCCAGAATCGCGGCGCGTTCGGCTGGCGGGGTGGCCTGCCAGATCGGCGCGGCGTTCAGGGCGCACTGAATCGCGTTATCGACGTCTTCGACGGTGGCTTCTTGCACATGGCCGACCACATCGCGGTGATCCGCCGGGTTCAGCACCGGTGCCGGAGTTTCGGTGCTGGAAGCGCAACCGAGCATCGGCGCGGCTTTCCAGCTGTTGTGTGCGGTGGCCAGCAATGCGCAGGACAGCGAAGCCAGACGATGTTCGTTGGCCATGTCGATGCCGCTGGAGTTGGCGCGCTCGGCACCGTACAGGTCACGCGGCAGCGGAATGCGCGGGTGCGGCAGGCCGAAACCACCTTCCACGGTCGCCATCTGCTCGATCTGAGCTACTGGATCGGCTACCAATTCCTGGATCGAAATAGACTGGTCGGCGATGCGGTTGACGAACGAAGTGTTGGCGCCGTTTTCCAGCAGGCGACGAACCAGGTATGCCAGCAGGGTTTCGTGAGTGCCGACCGGAGCGTACACGCGGCACGGACGGTTCAGCTTGCCTTCGGAAACTTTGCCTACAACCTGCTCGTACAGTGGTTCGCCCATGCCGTGCAGGCACTGGAATTCGTACTGACCCGGGTAATAGTTCTGACCGGCAATATGGTAAATCGCCGACAGGGTATGGGCGTTGTGCGTGGCGAACTGCGGGTAGATGACTTCCGGCACCGACAGCAGTTTGCGCGCGCAAGCGATGTAGGAAACGTCGGTGTACACCTTGCGGGTGTAGACCGGGTAGCCTTCCAGGCCTTCGACCTGGGCGCGCTTGATTTCGCTGTCCCA
>NZ_JBIUXX010000039.1:0-15147 GCF_044744235.1 Pseudomonas sp. NPDC087346 | reverse complement strand
AGACGATGACGGCTGCGGCGAGCCAGATCGATCACGTAGTCGATCACGTACGGGCAACGCTTCTGGTAAGCCTGGATGACGAAACCGATGCCGTTCCAGCCAGTCAGTTGCGGCTCGAAGCACAGGCGCTCAAGCAGATCCAGCGACAGTTCGAGACGGTCGGCTTCTTCGGCGTCGATGTTCAGGCCGATGTCGTATTGCTTGGCCAGCAAGGTCAGCGACAGCAGGCGCGGATACAGCTCGTCCATCACACGCTCGTACTGCGCACGGCTGTAACGCGGGTGCAGTGCCGAGAGCTTGATGGAAATGCCCGGGCCTTCATAAATCCCACGGCCGTGGGAGGCTTTGCCGATCGAGTGGATCGCTTGTTCGTACGACGCCAGGTACTTCTGTGCATCGTGTTCGGTCAGCGCCGCTTCACCAAGCATGTCGTAGGAGTAGCGGAAGCCCTTGGCTTCGAACTTGCTCGCGTTGGCCAGTGCTTCGGCGATAGTTTCGCCGGTGACGAACTGCTCGCCCATCAGGCGCATGGCCATGTCGACGCCCTTGCGGATCATCGGCTCGCCGCTCTTGCCGATGATGCGGCTCAGCGACGAAGTCAGGCCGGCTTCGTTGTGCGTGGACACCAGTTTGCCGGTCAGCAGCAGACCCCAGGTCGCGGCGTTGACGAACAGCGACGGGCTGTTGCCCAAATGCGGGTGCCAGTTGCCGGTGCTGATCTTGTCGCGAATCAGCGCATCGCGAGTGCCTTTGTCCGGGATACGCAGCAGCGCTTCGGCCAGGCACATCAGTGCCACGCCTTCCTGGGACGACAGGGAAAATTCCTGCAACAGACCCTGAACAATGCCTGCACGACCGCCGGCACTTTTCTGGTTACGCAGTTTTTCCGCGATGGACGCGGCGAGTTTGTTGGTGGCTTCGGCCATCGGCACCGGCAGGCGAGCCTGCTCGATCAGCATCGGCACGACTTCCGGCTCGGGGCGACGGTAAGCGGCAGTGATCGAGGCGCGCAGAACCGATTGCGGCAGAATGCTTTCAGCGAATTCAAGGAAGCATTGGTGAGCGTGATCGGTGTGTACGTCGCCCGCTTCATCAGCGTCTTTAACGGACAAACCGTTCAGCTCGGTCAGGGTTGCACCACCCTCGAGTTTTTCCAGGTAATTGAAAATTGCCTGCTTGATCAGCCAGTGCGGCGTGCGATCAATCGAGGTTGCGGCAGCCTTCAGGCGCTCGCGGGTCGGGTCGTCAAGTTTGACCCCAAGGGTGGTGGTAGCCATATTTTTATCCTCATGGTTGCCACAGTTGCGTGGCATCAGCTGGCGGCAAGATTAGCCCTGAGCTGAAAGAGGTGCAACCGGGTGCAACCCTTTTTTTGTCGGAATAATACGCAGCTCATCAGGAATTATTTTCTGGTACTAAAGTGCTGCTCCTGATTGGTGCTTTTACTTCTAGCAAAGGGCCGCGACTGCCACAAAAGGGAGCAAAAACGGGGTGATTGTCGATAAAACCGACTAGGTGCAACTAATTCTCACGAAACTGGTTGCACCTCTTTTGCTTTGTTGCATAGGATTCGCGCCCAAGGTGCAACCGGTTGTAAAAGCGGTGCACCGGCTGATGGCTTTCCTGGGGAAACATCAGTCCTAAATGCGCGGGATTTCAAATCGTCTGCCAAACGTCGTCGTTTGCGAGCGGTTCATCACCGCCGCTACATAAAAACAAAGCCAGGGCGTAACTCAATGAGCGTAAGCAATCCAACCCTGATCACGTTCGTGATCTACATCGCAGCAATGGTGCTGATCGGCTTGATGGCCTATCGCTCCACCAACAACCTTTCTGACTATATTCTGGGCGGCCGCAGCCTGGGCAGCGTCGTCACCGCGCTTTCTGCCGGTGCTTCCGACATGAGCGGCTGGTTGTTGATGGGCCTGCCGGGCGCCATCTATATGTCTGGTCTGTCCGAAAGCTGGATCGCTATCGGTCTGGTCATCGGTGCTTACCTGAACTGGCTGTTCGTTGCCGGTCGTCTGCGTGTACAGACCGAGCACAACGGCGATGCATTGACCCTGCCGGACTACTTCGCCAGCCGTTTCGAAGATAAAAGCGGCCTGCTGCGGATCATCTCGGCGATCGTGATTCTGGTGTTCTTCACCATTTACTGCGCTTCCGGCATCGTTGCCGGCGCCCGTCTGTTCGAAAGCACCTTCGGCATGTCTTACGAGACCGCGCTGTGGGCCGGTGCTGCGGCGACTATTGCCTACACCTTCATCGGTGGTTTCCTGGCAGTCAGCTGGACCGACACCGTACAAGCCACCCTGATGATTTTCGCGCTGATCCTGACGCCGATCATCGTCCTGCTGGCGACCGGTGGCGTCGACACCACGTTCCTGGCCATCGAAGCACAAGATCCAAGCAACTTCGACATGCTCAAGGGCACCACTTTTATCGGCATCATCTCGCTGATGGGCTGGGGTCTGGGCTACTTCGGTCAGCCGCACATCCTCGCGCGTTTCATGGCTGCCGATTCGGTCAAGTCGATTGCCAAGGCCCGTCGCATCTCCATGACCTGGATGATCCTGTGCCTGGCCGGTACTGTGGCGGTGGGCTTCTTCGGTATCGCTTACTTCTCGGCGCACCCTGAGCTGGCCGGTCCTGTGACCGAAAACCACGAGCGCGTGTTCATCGAACTGGCGAAAATCCTCTTCAACCCATGGATTGCCGGTGTGTTGCTGTCGGCCATTCTGGCTGCCGTCATGAGCACCCTGAGCTGCCAGTTGCTGGTGTGCTCGAGCGCCCTGACCGAAGACTTCTATAAAGCCTTCCTGCGCAAATCCGCCTCCCAGGTTGAGCTGGTATGGGTGGGCCGTGCGATGGTGTTGCTGGTCGCGCTGATTGCCATCGGTCTGGCGGCCAACCCGGAAAACCGTGTACTGGGTCTGGTTTCCTACGCCTGGGCTGGTTTCGGCGCTGCGTTCGGTCCGGTTGTACTGATCTCGGTGATCTGGAAAGGCATGACCCGCGACGGCGCACTGGCCGGTATTCTGGTCGGCGCGATCACCGTTGTGGTCTGGAAGCACTTCGAACTGCTGGGTCTGTACGAAATCATTCCTGGCTTCATCTTCGCCAGCCTGGCAATCCTGATCGTCAGCAAGCTCGGCGCGCCAACCAAAGGTATGGTTCAGCGCTTCGAAGCGGCAGAGAAAGATTTCCACCTGAACAAGTGATGAACCGAGCTTCGGCTCACTGAAAAACGGCCCGTCTCCTACAGGAGGCGGGCCGTTTTTTATGCCTGCGATTTGTCTGTTTCACTCGATCCCCTGTAGGAGTGAGCCTGCTCGCGATAGCGGAGTGTCATTCAGCATTCATCTGACGGACGTACCGCAATCGCGAGCAGGCTCACTCCTACAGGGTTCGGTGGTGGTTTTGAGGGATATGTCTGTAGTTGGATTTACCGATTTCTGGAGGCAAAGCCGACAGAGAAAGTAGGAGCAATCTGATTTTCCTGTCCCCCGGTTTACACCTCTTGCCTCTCATGCAGAATCGCCCGCCTTCATTCTGCAGAGACACATCGGATGTTCGCGCCTGCCAATCAACCGCGTTTCACGTTGACCCTTGAAGGCGCCCAAACTGACCTCAAAGTGCTTGAGTTCACGGGCAAGGAAGCCATCAGCCAACCCTTTCGATTCGAGCTGGAACTGGTCAGTGAGCGACCCGATCTCGACCTCGAAAGCCTTTTGCATTGTCAGGCGTTTCTCTGTTTCGACGCTCAGGGCTCTGGTATTCACGGTCAGATTTATCAGGTAGGGCAGGGCGACTCCGGGAAACGTCTGACGCGTTATCACGTCAGCCTTGTCCCGCGTCTGACGTACCTCGGGCATCGGATCAATCAGCGGATCTTCCAGCACCTGAGTGTTCCGCAAATCGTCGCGCAGGTCCTCAAGGACCACGCGATCCTGCGTGATGCCTTCGAGTTTCGCCTGGGCAGCGAATACCCGGCGCGTGAATATTGCGTGCAGTACGGCGAAAGCGATCTGGCATTTATCCAGCGCCTGTGTGCCGAGGTCGGCATTCACTACCACTTCCAACATAGCCGCGAAGGACATCTGCTGGTGTTCGGCGATGATCAGACGGTGTTTCCGCGTCTCGCCGAGCCGACGCTGTATTTACCCGGCAGCGGCATGGCTGCGGCGGCGCCAGCGATCAAGCGATTCAATGTTCGGGTTGAAACCCGCAGCAGCGTCGTCACCCGTCGCGACTACAACTTTGAAAAGCCACGCCTGCAACTGCAAAGCCGTGTCGATGGCGAGCAACGTCCGGTGCTTGAGGATTACCACTTTCCCGGCCAGTTCAGCGACCGTGAAACCGGCAAGGACCTTGCCCAGCGAGCCCTTGAGCGGCATGTCGCCGATTACCGTCAGGCTACCGGTCGCAGCGACGATTCTGCGCTGGTCTGTGGACATTTCCTGCAACTGACCGAGCATCCGCGCAGGGACTGGAATGATCTGTGGTTGCTCACCGCCATCGAGCATCGTGGTCGACAGCCGCAAGTGCTGGAGGAATCGGTGACCAGCGATGGGGAAGAATTCCAGGGCTACCGTAATACCTTTCTCGCCACGCCGTGGGACGTGTTCTTCCGCCCACCCCTCGGGCCACAAAAGCCGCGCATGTCCGGCTACCAACCGGCCGTGGTCACCGGCCCGCAAGACAGTGAAATCCATTGCGACGAGTACGGCCGGGTCAAGGTGCAACTGGCCTGGGACCGTGATGGTGAGCTGAATGAGCATTCCAGCTGCTGGCTGCGCGTTGCTACCGGTTGGGCGCATGACCGCTATGGCAGCGTGCTGATTCCACGGGTCGGCATGGAAGTGCTGGTCGGTTTCATCGACGGCGATGCCGACAAGCCACTGGTGGTAGGGAGTTTGCCGAACGCCGCCACCCCGGTGCCGCTGGACCTGCCGGCGGACAAGACTCGCAGCATCTTCCGCAGCCAGAGCAGTCCCGGTGGCGGTGGCTACAACGAGCTGCGCATCGAGGACAAAAAAGGCGCCGAGGAAATCTACCTGCGCGCCCAACGCAACTGGACCCAGCATGTGTTGCACGACCAGCAGGTGCAGGTCGATAACCAGCGCAGCATCGTGGTTACCGGCACCGCGAAGCATGAGCTGAAGGCTGATGAGCAACGTATTACTCACGGCCAACGTCAGGCCGAAGTGAAGCGGGACGATCACCTGACAGTGGTGGGCGATCGGCATGTCCGCGTGAGTAATCAGGCGACCAGCGCCAGTCAGCAGTTCCACGTCAGCGCAGGGCAGCAAGTGGTGATCGACGGTGGCGCGAGTGCGACGATTCAGGCGGGCGGGCAGTGGATCAACATCGGCCCGGGCGGGATTTTCAGCAGCGTGCCGATTCAGGTTGGCGGCGCGCCGATGGCGGCGATGAGTGCCGCGCCAGTCATTCCAGGGTTACCGGGAAAACTGGCAGCGGCCCCGGCAGCCATGCTCACCGCTGCACAAATCATGAGTTTCAAGGGCGATGCGCCATTCTGCGAAGAGTGTGAGCGTTGCAAGGACGGTGTTTGTGCAGCCTGAGACTCTTCATCCCAATGAATGGCTGCAACGTGAACCGCTGAAACCCTCGGAGCAATTGTTCGCGATCTTCAGCAATGCCAGCGACGGGAGACCACCGTTACAGGCTGTACCGAGCCCGGTTTGGGCGGACACGATCTACGCCGAGTGGGACGCTGTGATGCCCTATGTCGGAATTGTCACTGCTGATCGTGAGTTTCTGGATTGGGTGGCGACCACTCAGTCCCGCGACTGGGGATGGCTGGCCGTGTCTTCTGCTCCGCTTGAAATAGTCGTTGGGCATTTTCGCAGCCTGACCCAGGTATTGATGCCGGATGGTAAAGCCGTGTTTTTCCGGTTTTGGGATGGGCGGTATTTGCTGACGATTCTTCAGGCATCGACCGTTGATGCAGCGCAGCTATTGCCGGTAATCGGGCGCGCTTTGATCAATGGTCAATCGGTTGAAATTGGCGGCAGGGCGCAGGTTTCGGGGCTGGTTTTTCCGTGGTGGACGGTACCGGAAACAGTGCTGGCGCAAAGTGCGGATCAAACTCGAGTCACCAATGTTATGCAGTGGCTGAGCGAAGAGCATCCGGTGCAGTTCGAAGCATTTCCCGAGGCTGTCTTGCGTTGCAAGGTCCGGCAGTTCTTTCATCTTTCGGAGTCGGAAGATTCGTCGCAGTCGGCGTTATTGGAGTATTTGCTGGCAGAGTCAGCATGAAATTACCGGGAGAAAGTTGTGCTGAATGTCATCGGCAACGCCTGAACACATGCTCAAACAGACTCCCGCTTTCCACACTTACGTGTGGCAAGGGAGTTTCCTTGTGGCGAGGGGATTTATCCCCGTTGGGCGGCGAAGCGGCCCCAAAGCCTGCCAACGCGATACAGAAGGCAAACCATGTAACCGGGTTTGCGACTGCTGCGCAGCCGAACGGGGATAAATCCCCTCGCCACAGGTTTCTCCATTGTCAGTTATTGCAGGCTTCTGCCCGCTCGGCTGCGAACTCCTGACTTGCCGCGCGGTAAAAGGTAAACTTTGCGGCCTTCGCAGGAGCAATCATGAATTATCGTCACGCCTTCCATGCCGGCAATCACGCCGATGTGTTCAAACACCTGACCTTGACCCGCCTCATCGCCCTGATGTCGCGCAAGGAGCAGCCGTTTGCCTATCTCGACAGCCACGCCGGTATCGGTCTGTATGACTTGCAGGGCGATCAGGCCAATCGTACCGGCGAGTACCTGGAAGGCATCGCACGCCTGTGGGATCAACCGGATCTGCCGGCGCTGACCGCCGATTACATGAAAGTGCTGCATGAGATGAACCCGGATGGCCAGTTGCGCTATTACCCGGGTTCGCCTGAGCTGGCTCGACGTCTGACCCGGCCGCAGGATCGGCTGATGTTCAACGAGAAGCACCCGGAAGACGGTGTGCTGCTCAAGGACAACATGGCCGGTGATCGTCGGGTGAAAGTTCATCTGGGCGAGGGCTGGCATGTGGCGCGGGCGATGTTGCCGGTGCAGGAGAAGCGCGCGGTGATGTTGATCGATCCGCCGTTCGAGCAACTCGACGAGATGCAAAAGTGCGCGGCGTCGCTGAAAGAGGCGATTGGTCGGATGCGCCAAACCGTGGCGGCGATCTGGTATCCGGTGAAGGATCAGCGCGCGTTGCGCCGCTTCTATCAGGATCTGGCCGGCAGCGGTGCGCCGAAGTTGCTGCGGGTGGAACTGCTGGTGCATCCGCTGGATACGCCGAACAGCCTGAACGGTTCCGGGATGGCGATTGCCAATCCGCCGTGGGGGCTGGAGGAAGAGTTGCGTGAGCTGTTGCCGTGGTTGTCGAAGAAGCTTGGGCAGACTCAGGGTGGCTGGCAGATGGATTGGTTGATTGCCGAGAGTTGATCAGTTGTTTTAGTGGCGTCTGATCTGACGCCTTCGCGGGCAAGCCCGCTCCCACAGTGATTTGGGTGTACACGACATTTGTGTACGCTATCAAAACCTGTGGGAGCGGGCTTGCCCGCGATGCTTTTGGGGATTAGTTACCCGCCAGGCTCGGTGGCATGCACACGCCGGTGCCGCCGATCCCGCAGTAGCCTTCCGGGTTTTTCGCCAGGTATTGCTGGTGATAGGTCTCGGCGAAGTACACGGTCGGCGCCTGTTCGATTTCAGTGCTGATCTCGCCCAGGCCAGCCTTCGACAGCTCAGCCTGATAAACCGCTTTGCTCTTCAGCGCCGCGTCCAGGTGCTGCGGCGAGGTCGCATAGATAACCGAGCGGTACTGCGTGCCGATGTCGTTGCCCTGGCGCATGCCCTGGGTCGGGTTGTGCAGTTCCCAGAACATGCTCAGCAGTTCTTCGTAGCTGACTTTGGCCTTGTCATACACCACCAGTACCACTTCAGTGTGGCCGGTCAGGCCCGAGCAGACTTCTTCGTAGGTCGGGTTCGGCGTGTAGCCGCCGGCGTAGCCGACCACGGTGCTGACCACACCTTCGCGCTGCCAGAAGCGACGTTCCGCACCCCAGAAGCAGCCCAGACCGAAAATCGCGAAATCGACGTCCTCGAAGAATGGGCCGAGCAGCGGTGTTTCGCTGAACACGAAGTGCTTTTCAGGCAGGGACATCGCGGTTTCGCGGCCAGGCAGAGCTTGTTCTTTTGTCGGGAGCACGTTTTTGTTCACCAGAATTTCCGAGCGCAGAACCATGATCAGTCCTCTCAGTCAGGATGGGATGTAAAAAGATAGACCGCCAGTGTGCCGAATGATGCCGAGTTAATCACTAGTCAAAATGTGCGGGTACTCTTTCTCTGTAGGAGTGAGCCTGCTCGCGATAGCGGTGGGTCAGTCAGCCTGTTCGTGACGGATATTCCGCTATCGCGAGCAGGCTCACTCCTACAGGGGGGAGGGCAGTAGATTCAGAGGACGAGCGGGCCGCGTGGGTAGCGCTTGAGGGTGTGGATCAGCTCGGCGCCCGGGATCGGGCGGTCGAACAGGTAGCCCTGGCCGACGTCGCAGCGGTGGCGGCGCAGGAAGGCCAGTTGTTCAGCGGTTTCGATGCCTTCAGCCACGACCTTGAGTTTCAGGTTGTGCGCCATGGCAATCACCGCCGAGGTGATTTCCATGTCGTCCTGGTTGTCCGGGATTTCGTGGATGAAGCTGCGATCGATCTTGATGATGTCGATCGGGAATTTTTTCAGGTAGCTCAGCGACGAGTAACCGGTGCCGAAGTCGTCCATGGCCAACGTCAGGCCCAGTCGCTTGAGCTGATCGAGTTGCAAGTGCGTGTCTTCCGTGGCTTCGAGCAGCAAACCTTCGGTCAGCTCCAGTTCCAGCAGATTGGCCGGCAGCGCTTCTTCCTTGAGGATGTTGGCGATGGAAGCAACCAGATCCGGATCGGAGAACTGCTTGGGCGACAGGTTGATTGCTACCTGCAGATTACCCATGCCGGCAGCGGTCAGCGCTTTGCTCATGCGGCAGGCCTGACGGGCGATCCACTTGCCGATAGGAATGATCAAACCGGTTTCTTCGGCAACGCTGATGAACTGGTCCGGGCGGATCATGCCGCGCTCCGGGTGATTCCAGCGCAGCAGCGCTTCCATGCCTAGCAGACGACCGCTGCGCAGGCACAGTTTCGGCTGATAGAACACGTCTAGCTCGTTCTGGGTCAGGGCGCGGCGCAGGTTGTTCTCGACGAACAGTTTGTAGCTGGCCTCGGCATTCAGCGCTTCGGTGAATACCTGAACCTGATGTTTGCCGTTGGCCTTGGCCTTGTGCAGCGCCAGACCGGCGTTACGCATCAATGTCTGCGGGTCACGACCATGCAGCGGCGCGCAGGCCAGGCCTACCGAGCCGGTGACGCTGATCAACTGGTTGTCGACGAACATCGGCTTGTCGAGGGTCGTCAGCAATTGACTGGCAATGTGCTGGCCGGCCTCAAGGTCGGTGTTATCGAGCAATACGGCGAATTCGTTACTGGCAAAACGAGCCAGGCTGCCACTCGGGCTCAGGCTGTTGCGCAGGCGCCGGGCGAGGCTGATCAGCAACTTGTCACCGGTCTGGTGGCCAAGGCTGTCGTTGATCCGCTTGAAGTTGTCGATGTCCACCAGCAACAGGCTGATCGGCGTATCGGTATCGCGGGCGAAGCGTTCGTCCAGATTGCGGATAAACGCCGGGCGGTTACCGAGGTTGGTCAGGTTGTCGGTATACGCCAGCCGTTCGATGCGTTGCTGCGCCAGTTTGGTCTGGGTGATGTCTTCGTAGATGCCGATGTAATGCGTCAGCTCACGGTTATCGCCGTAGACCTTGGAAATCGACAACTGGCCCCAGTACGGTTCGAGGTTTTTCCGCCGGCTCTTGAATTCACCCTGCCAACTGTTGCTCTTGGCCAGCGCCGAAGGCGCGTCGAACAGCAGTTCACTGAGGTTTTCCAGGGCCGGCAGTTCCGACAGGCGCTGGCCGTGGACTTCTTCGGTGGTGTACTGGGTGATCGCGGTGAAGCTCGGGTTGACGTACTCGACCACGCCGTCGCAATTGACCAGCAGGAATGCGTTGGCGCTTTGCTCCACGGCACGCTGGAACAGGTGCAGGGCGCTGGTGGCGGTGCGGCGGTTGTGATTGTTGATGACCTGGGCGAACTGGTCGGCCAGTTCACCGGCAAAAGCGATTTCGTCGGACTGCCAGGCGCGGGTGACACCGGTCTGCTCCAGGCACAGCACGCCGACCACCTGGCCATCGACGCGAATACTGGCGTCGAGCATGGCGTTGACGTCGCGTGGGCGCAGGGCTTCGGCCATCTCGCGAGTGCGCGGGTCGCGCATCGCATTGTGCGCGTCGATGGCGCGGCTGCCGTGCAAGGCTTCCATGTAATCGGGGAAGTCGCTGATGTCGATCATTTCCGGCAGCAGGTATTCCTGCGTGGCGCGGTGGTAGGCCGAGATCGGCACCAGGTACTGACCTTCGAGGTTCCACAGGCTGGCGCAGTCGATTTCATAGATATCGCAGGCGCAGCGGGTGATCAGTTCGGCGGCTTCTTGCAGCGAGTTATGCGTGCTGTAGCGCTGACGGGCCAGCAGCAGGATCAGATCCTGTTGGGCGCGCACCCGCTCCAGGTGTTGCAGCTGTTCCTGCTGGGCGCGCTGGTTCAACTCAAGGGCGATTTGCAGGCGGGAGTTCTGGGTTTCAAGATCAACCGACGGCAAGGACGGCGCTTCGTCGAACACGTCATCGACTGCCAGCAGATAGCCGCGCAGCAGATGACGATTGTGCTGTTTATACGCTTCGCCGAGTTCGAGGATGCTCAATGCGCCGGCGGCGGTGTGCAGGGTGTAGCGCACCATGTAATGCGGGCTGTCGCGCAGTTGTAGCTGGATCGCGTCGTGCAGTTGATAACGCGCTTCCGGCTCCATCAGGCTGGCGTAGGGCGAGCCAACCAGAGCACACAGCTCAACGGCCGGCTGGCCGAACTGGCGTTCGCAGTTGGGATCAAGAAACAGCATCGCCCAGCTTGCTTCATTCAGCCGTTCGTAACGCAGCATGCCGAGCCGCGAGGGCACAGGCAACTGCGTCACTACCTCGGCCGCCATACGGCTGGCGGCATCGGGTTGGCTCTTCATGAAGGGAACTCGCTTGGAAATATGCTGAACGCGCCGGGCTCTCGCCCTCTTTACTGTTGCCTGCGGCAAGGTTGCATCATTGCGGCACTGACTGACAAGAGTGATGAAGGCCAAGTGCTATAAGAATATGTCGGCTGCGTGGGACATTTCTCCAGTGGCGGTTTGAAAAGAGCAAAAGATCGCATCCTGGGGCAGCCCCGGCACTGGAGCGCGTAACCCGTTGGAGCCGCCGCAGGCCGCGATCTTTCAAGGCTTAGTGCAGTTTTATGGCGATTGATTGCAGCTGTTTGCCGTCGCGATCGTGGTAATTGACCAGAATCTGCCCGGCCTCGACCACGACATGTGCAAAATTGTCTTCGCTGATCACTTCACTGGTCAGTTCATGCCGGTAGTTCCCCGCAGCGGTCACCGCCAGTGGCTGATCGAGAATGAAGGTGGAGGTTTTGGCGTAAGGCAACAATATGCTGTTGTACAGCGGTGAAGAGACGATGGTGTGGACTTCGAAGTCCGGGTCTTCGCTGTGAGTCAGGCGCGAGGTCAGCGAACCATGCACGTCGCCGGAGACGAACACCACGTTCTTGATGCGCTGGGTACGGATGGTTTCCAGCAGGCGCAGACGTTGTTCGGGGAAGGCTTTCCACGCGTCATCACCGAGTACCTTGCGATCCGGGTAAAACATCACGCTGGTGACCACGAACTTGACCCGCGCCGGGCTGTTGATCAGCCATTCGAGCAGCGCTTGCTCCTGCTCTTGATCGAGGATGCGTCGATCATCCGCCGACAAGTTGCGGCGAGTGCGACTGTCGGTCACGAACCATTCGATATCGCCGTCGCTGAACTGATACCAGTAATGTTCAAGTTTTTCACGGTTTATCTGACCGTTGAATTTAAGTTCATGCGCGGGACTGTGGCTGACTTGATACTGTTCATAAGCCGCCATGGCGTTACGATACAGTTCGTGGTCGGACTTGTCGGCGTTGGCTGGCCAGTTATCTTCGATCTCATGATCATCAAGAATCATGTAAGTTGAAGTGCCAGACATTAATTTTTGAATGTTCGGTTGGGAGAAGGCTGTGCGGTATTTATGAAGAATGTCTTTATATTCTCGATCCGGAGCAACCAGATTCAGATCGTCGACATAGATCTGATCACCCGTCATCAGTGTGGCACTCACAGGCGGTTCAGCGCCTTCGATCAATTGATTGATCGAAGCAAATATCCGGTCACCCAATTGCGGAAGCGAGGCAATGCCGGCGGTCATGCGCAGATAGCGGCACGAGCCGACGATATAAGCCCTGGCCTGCCTGGTCTCTGTTGAGCGAGTACGCAAGCGATATACCTCGCGCGGCCATTGCAAAGGCAACTCGGCAACACTCTCGATATTATGTGCCGGGTTCATCGGGCTGAACCAACCTGTCTGGTATTCATACTCGGTGTCGCTGTCGAGGTCGTTTATTGAAAATACTTCGCAAAGATCACGTAATGCACTCAAGCTTACAAAGGTTGCTTTTGTCCATTGTTCTTCCCCGAATTTTCGATAACGCAGTCCGGCAAAAGTGGTTTCACTGTTTTTTGCTTCGCCACGAATAAATATACGTGCGTGGTTAGTTGTCGTGTGGCCGATAATCGGCCCGACAGTAGGCTTGAACATGTTCGAATCCTTTCGAATTGATGCAGTCTGTAATTAAATAATCATTAAGTTTGTTGTTTAACTTCGAGGTGCAAGGTTAGTTGCCCGGCAATAAAAAATATCGACGTGAAGTGGACTCGAGTCGTAGCCAGAGTAAGCGGAGGACGTAGGAAGAAAGCTTGCGCACTTTTCTCCAGGCAAAAAAAGCCCCGCCAAACTGACGGGGTTGAGGTACGAGCGTGTGGCGCTCGAAAACGTGGAACACAAGCGGCCCTCCGTCGCCGGAGGGCCGCTTGGGATTACAGCAGGATGGTGCGGATGTCAGCCAGCAGGCTGCCCAGACGCTGGGTGAAGCGTGCTGCAGCTGCGCCGTTGATCACACGGTGATCGTAGGACAGCGACAGCGGCAGCATCAGTTTCGGCTGGAAGGCTTTGCCGTCCCAGACTGGCTGGATGGTTGCCTTGGAAACACCGAGGATCGCCACTTCCGGCGCGTTGACGATCGGCGTGAAGCCGGTGCCGCCAATGTGGCCGAGGCTGGAAATGGTGAAGCAGGCGCCTTGCATGTCGTCAGCGGTGAGCTTCTTGTCGCGGGCTTTGGCGGCCAGCGCAGCGGCTTCGGCTGCCAGTTGCAACAGGCTCTTCTGGTCGACGTTCTTGATCACCGGTACCAGCAGGCCATCTGGAGTGTCGACAGCGAAGCCGATGTTTACGTATTTCTTGCGGATGATCGCTTTACCGCTTGGCGCCAGCGAACTGTTGAAGTCCGGCAGCTCCTTGAGCATGTGCGCGCACGACTTGAGCAGCAGCGGCAGGATGGTCAGCTTGACGCCAGCCTTCTCTGCAACGGCTTTCTGTGCAACGCGGAACGCTTCCAGTTCGGTGATATCAGCCGAATCGAACTGAGTCACGTGCGGGATGTTCAACCAGCTGCGGTGCAGGCTCGACGCGCCGATCTGCATCAGGCGAGTCATCGGCACTTCTTCGATTTCGCCGAAACGGCTGAAGTCGACGACCGGAATCGGCGGGATGCCCGCGCCACCGGTTGCGCCAGCAGCAGCGGCCGGTGCTTCCTTGGCCTTCTGCATCATCGCTTTGACGTAAACCTGCACGTCTTCTTTCAAGATGCGACCGTGCGGACCGCTGGCGCCAACGGCATTCAGCTCGACGCCGAACTCGCGGGCCAGTTGACGCACGGCTGGGCCGGCGTGAACTTTCGCGCCTGGCTTGGCCGGAGCAGCAACCGGAGCGGCAGCAGCAGGTGCAGCGGCAGCCGGAGCAGCAGCGGCTTGAGCAGGAGCACTTGGAGCAGCAGCAGCCGGAGCCGGGGCAGCAGCAGGCGCCGCGCCTTTGACTTTCAGCTTGAGAATCAGGTCGCCGGTACCGACTTCGTCATCCAGCTTGATGGAAATGCTTTCCACCACGCCAGCGGCAGGCG
The DNA here is from genome assembly GCF_044744235.1 of Pseudomonas sp. NPDC087346. Lineage (NCBI taxonomy): Bacteria > Pseudomonadati > Pseudomonadota > Gammaproteobacteria > Pseudomonadales > Pseudomonadaceae > Pseudomonas > Pseudomonas sp. NPDC087346. The sequence goes on along the minus strand of NZ_JBIUXX010000039.1, from coordinate 914 downwards.
ATGGGATTTCCATGCTTGCCTTGTCGGATTCCAGAGTGATCAGCGACTGGTCGGCTTCAACGCTGTCGCCAGCCTTGACCAACACTTCGATGATCTTGGCCTTGCCAGCCGAACCGATGTCCGGAACATGAATGTCCTGAACGCTGTCGGCAACCGGAGCAGCAGGCGCGGCTGCCGGAGCAGGCGCAGCGGCTGGAGCAGCAGCCTGAGCCGGAGCGGCAGCAGCAGGGGCCGCAGCACCCGCCACTTCCAGATCCAGAATCAGATCGCCAGTGCCGACTTCGTCGTTGAGCTTGACGCTGATGGCCTTGACCACGCCAGCGGCAGGCGACGGGATTTCCATGCTCGCCTTGTCGGATTCGAGGGTGATCAACGATTGATCAGCCTCGACGGTGTCGCCGACTTTGACCTGGATCTCGATGATCTGGGCCTTGCCCGACGAACCGATGTCCGGCACGTGCACTTGCTGTACCGAAGCGGCAGCAGGTGCAGCGGCAGGCGCGGCAGCAGCCGGAGCGGCGGCAGGTTTTTTCTCGGCTTTGGCAGCCGGTGCAGCGGCAGCCGCAGGGGCCGCAGCAGCGGCGCCCTCGACTTCCAGCTCAAGCAGTTCGTCGCCTTCTTTCAGACGGTCGCCCAGCTTTACTTTCAGGCTCTTGATGATACCGGCCTTCGGCGCAGGCACTTCCATGCTCGCCTTGTCCGATTCCAGAGTCAGGATGCTCTGGTCGGCTTCGATACGGTCGCCGACCTTCACAAACAGTTCGATTACTTCACCTTCACCGCTGCCGATGTCAGGTACGCGAATGAGTTCGCTCACAGAATGTCTCCTCCGCAGTCCAGTGGGTTGCGTTTTTCCGGGTCGATGCCGAACTTGACGATGGCCTCAGCCACGACTTTAGGTTCGATATCACCAC